>NZ_JBHFNP010000157.1:0-63598 GCF_041929235.1 Microseira sp. BLCC-F43 | reverse complement strand
TCCCTGCCATAAGCAAAAACCAAGTTAAAAGGTACAGTTGTCAAGAAAAAGTATGGGTCTTGGGAACCAGGACTCCTGCCCTTGGAGGGAATGTCAGACCAAGAGAACTCCGCTTCTTTAGGCAATTCCCGATGAATTGGGAGAGCCATCACACTGTACTGTAGGTCAGTGTGTGGTAGTTCACAGACGAATATAGCGCCCCCCAGACCTGCACCGCCGCCGCCGAGTCCGCGCGTACCTGTGTCGCCCGGATCGTCGCCGCTGAAAGTAGAGCGACCACCGCTGCCTGCCCCACCTGCTGCACCATTGCCGCCATATAAGCCACCCAGTCCACCACTGCCGCCACTGCCGCCACCCCCTGGGGTGCCGCCCAAGAAGTTGCCGCCGCCACCACCGCCTGCACCGCCGCCGCCGCCACCTGCGCCGTAGCCGCCATTGCCGCCACTTGCCCCGTTGCCGCCATTCCCAGCACGGGCGAAAGCACCGCTGCCGCCGCCACCGCCGCCGCCGCCACCACCACCGCCGCCGCCAAAGCCAACGGAGGTGGTGCTGAAGCCGCCCGTACCGTTGCCGCCATTGCTTCTGGCACCGCCTGCACTGCCGCCAACACCGCCGTTGCCGATTGTGCCGCCAAAGGCGGAAAAACTGGGCAAACCGCCAGAGGCGCTGCCAAAGCCGCGACTGCCGCCGCTAGAATCGTTGCCACCGCGACCGCCGCCGCCGCCTAAGGTAGCGTTGCCACCGATGGCTTGGTTGCGGAAGAAGCCAAGGTTTTGAACCAGGACATCCGCGCCTGGAGCGAGATAGAGTGCGCCTCCGGCGCCCAAACCACCGCCACCGCCATTTCCACCTCTGGCAACGCCATCAACCAAATCGATGCCATTAAAGACGACATTTTCCCCTGGGTTCTGGCGCTCAATTAGGAACAGGGATGTGGTATTTTGCCCGCTAATGCTGCCTCGACCGAGGTCGCCGCTTTGGAAGAGAAGGCTGTTGTTGGTGCGAATTTCAATCGGTCGAGTCAGTCTTACCTGGTCGTTTAAGACAATGCCGTCTGGTCCGGGATGTTGAGCGGCTAAAGCAACCGCTTCTCGGATGGAGAGTCTGCCATCGTTTGGATCGTCTACATCGTCATAGCGAGTCACTGTGTAAAAGATGGGTGGCATTAACACGCCCTGATAAGCTTGTTGCACAGTCAAAGGAAACGCCAGGAATGTTTGCATTGCACCTGTCGTTACTTCTAACTCCCAGTTGCCGCCTTTGGACCGATTCCCGGTACGAGTCGTGGAGGCGGCGACGGTTGCGCCAGTTAGGACGCTCAGCCATTGCACAAAGTCTTGTCCCAATTTCCCACTGGCGACGTTGCAACCATACACGAGGATTTCGGCGCGATGGGAGAGTGCCTTTCCCCACGACTCGATAGCATCGGCGTACTTGCGCCAAAGCGTTTTGGCATTCAACTCGGTTGCGCCTAGTTGCAAGCTGGCTTCTGACCCGTGGGAGATGATGTGAAGGCTGCTAATATTAGTGCGAGCCCCTAAAGCTGCCGAGATCTGCAATACTCCATCTGTTGAAGAATCGAGAATAATAGTTTCAATCCCCGGCAGCACATTGTCTGCAAGATATTGATAATCATCAACTGCGGAATCGATAAAGGCAATGTGTCGCGCAAAAACCTGTTTTGAGGAAATTGTTTGCATTGTGGGTTGAGAAGAGAGGGTCATCATTGGCATCTCCAGGAAATTAAAAGTGTGAGTAATATCATGTCCTTAGGTATCGGTAGTGTATGGATAGCTAATTGCTCGCTTGCTAATTGCTCGCTTGTCAATTGCCTCCAGAGCTGCTCAGTAATTATTGACTGTTTCTTTTTTATTTAGCCATTAGCAGTTACACAACCGTTGCTCAGGGACATAATATAAATTGGCACATTCCCATCCCGCCACATCTTTTGCGGTGGAACAGAGGGATGTTTCTGTGGGAAGGCGGCGAGCGCTCCCCTACGCCATCGCACACCCCAAAACAACTCGCCTACGCAAACGAGAACTGTGCTGTATTATTAGCCGCTAAATTCAAACTAATATTGTCCGCTGTAAAGCCAGTGGTTCGATTCAGCTTGACTAACAACTCACCCGTACCAAATGTCTCATTTTCAGCAAGGCTATTGCCTAGCCGGAACTCAGTGCTATGGCAATTAACCAGTACATCAATATGGGAAATATTTGTAAACCCAATTAAATCGCCACCCGCACCTTGAGTAAAGTTGTTCACCGTGTCGCTGCCATCGCCGCTGTTATACAAAACCGTGTCAATGTCAGTATCAAAGCCCAAGTTAAGCAGATCGTCCCCTCGACCTCCGATCAGGGTATCGGCACCAGCACTCCCGCGTAGAATGTCGTCGCCATCGCCACCGCGCAGAAGATCGTTGCCACTTAAACCTGTGATGTTATCATCACCGCCCTCACCGTTAATCACATCATCGGAGTCATTGAAGCCTCTGACATTGTTGTCAAGATCGTTGAGAAATGTCACCGTGTTGCGGTTAAAAAGTCTGGTGCTATAGGAGTCGGCATCGAAGACATCAAAGCTGTCTTTAAGTTCAGTGTCACCATCAAACAAAATGTTGCCTAATCGACCGTGCAAACCTCCAGGAATTGACAGGTTATCTAGATTTTCCAGGGCAAAGTCTTTCAAGATAACTTTAGTGTCGTCAACGCCTTCAAACCCAATCTCTAAATCGTTGTCGGTTTGGTTGAGTAATAGGTTTTTGGCAACTAGACCGTCACCGGAAAAGTGCAATTCATCAATCCTGTTAACGATCGCCGGATCTGGGTTCGCTCCGCGCCCGACGCCCTGAAACTTCTCCAGGGTAATCGTTTCCCCTCGCGCCACCGCAACCGGATAATAATCATAGTCAACATCATTGCTGCGGTTCGCCGCTGAATTGCCGCTATAAGTTACCCCCGTGACGTTGAATTGTCCGCCAGTCTGAACAAAGGCAGCACCACCCACACCAGAACCGCCACCGGCAGGAGCATTATTGATCGTATAACCGCTACCGCCGAGTGCTACGTTACCAGTAAACCTCACATTGTCGCCGCTCAAACTAGCGCCATCAGAGACAAAGACTGCACCGCCTAGACCGGCACCGCCGCCGCCTCGACCGCCAAGTCCGCGATCGCCAGGTCCGTCATTGAGGAACGTTGAGCGACCGCTGCTGCCGTTAAATCCGTTCTGCCCAGCGCCACCGTAGCGACTGCTAGCACCACCTGCACCCCTAGTTCCGCCACTACCTGTCCGACCAGTCAGGTCGTTGCCGCCGCCACCGCCGCCACCGCCGCCGCCGCCGCCGCCAGCACCAAAACCACCCAGTCCTCCTGCGCCACCATTGGCACCGGACTGGGCAGCTATAAAGAGGCCAGCCCCACCAGCGCCGCCACCACCGCCGCCGCCACCGCCGCCGCCTGTGCCATAAGTCCCCCCACCTCCGTTACCGCCAGGAGTTGCAGGAATGTCGATCGAGCTACCGTTTTCGTCGCTAGTTCCGCTACTTTTCTGACCGGCTGTGCCACCCGATCCAGGTACAATCCCCGATATAAAGAAGCTGGGCAAGCCTCCCCTTCCGCCAGTAGCGCCGTTAAAAGCTCTGGGAGTAAAGATGTTAGCACCGCCACTGCCACCATTTCCACCGCCATTGCCCTCACCGCCAGGGCCGCCATTGCCGCCCACTGCCCGGTTGCCGCTGAATGTGACGTTATTCACCCGCACGCTGCCACGGTTGATAAACAAGGCACCGCCAGCACCCAAACCGCCACCACCGTTACCGACACCATCTCCGCCGCGAGCATTGCCGTTGAAGAAAGATAGGTTAGAAAAGTTGACGTTTTGCGCGCGATCGATCGTAAACAGCGAGGTTGTACCCTGACCGTTAAACCCACTGGTATTGGGTGAAGTTCCTTGAAAGGTAATGCTGTTATTTGCAGCTAGATAAATTGGGCTATTAAGAGTTGCAACCGCGTATAAATTGATAGTATCCGCTTCGGGAGTGGCGGCTGCAAGGGCAACTGCTTCTCGCAGGGTGGTTTTTCCGTCACCGGGAACGTTTTGGTCGTTGTAACTATCGACTAAAAAAGTTGCCATGATGATTCTCCGATTTTCGTGTAATGCAATCGCCTGTTCAAATATCAGAAAAAGTTTGCACAACCAGCAGTTGCTCAGCTCCAGCACTAGCTTGGAGGAACAATAAAAGCTGGGATTCAAAGTGATGCAAAATCTGGCTGAAAATCTTGTCTGCTCGTAGTAATCGCTTCAGCGAAGACAGCGCTTACTACGAACAAAATATTTGTGCCCACTTACTTACCAATTGCCAATGGCTCGTCCTGAAAAGCATTGTCGGTTACCGAGTTAAACGAGTAATTTGCCACAGACTGATAGCTAACTCCTCGGTACTGCAAGGTGATGAGTAATTCAGGCACGGGTGAGTTTGTGCAATGTTGCGTTCCCAGCACTGCACCCCTATACTTACCGATAATTTCACCGGGAATGCTGGGGTTATGAGAGGGATTTAATTCGTAGCTGACACCGCGATAAGAGAGTTGCATAATTCTGTCTCGCTAGGAATTGGGTAGCGTTGATAATCCCTTTATAGAATTTGCAAAAGACTTGCGTCGATACAGAAAAGTTAAGGAGTTTTAGGAAAGCAACTACTTAACTTTTAAGTTTTTGGACTTAACATCGGAGATAAATGTCAGATCATGTCCTCGTCTGTGAGAAAACCCTCTCACCCTCTCACCTGCTCACCTGCTCACCTGCTCAAGAGCGGTCTTATTCAACCGGACAAGATATCACGGGGATGGGAGGCGATCGCTAAAATACCTGCGGTATAACTCGCAACTGGGTACAACTTGATTCCCCCGCAGCGCCACCAGTCCCATACTGTGCAATTTAAAGGCTAAAAGCTGTTCTAAATCTACAGGTTTGGATGCTTTGATAACTTGGTCGTAAGCTGCTGCTAATTGGGGATGTTCTTGCAGACTGCGTAAATGCCGATGTAAATGGTTGTAATAAATACCTGCATCAGTAGCAGCCGTTTGCACGAGTTGACCCAGGGTCAAGTCTTGCTGCGCCAAATGATAGAGCGCTTGTTGCACTAAATAAGGATGCCCCGCCACCAGTTGCATTAATTGAGATAATTCGGTTTCTGATAAGTTAAGTCGGTAACGCTGAGCTAAATCGAATACTTGTTCTGAATTAAACGCATGTAATTCAATCGCCAATCCTACATTAAAAGGTGACTTATTGATATCCAGCGGAATATAAACTTCAGTAGAGTGGACAATAATCAGCCGCAGATTTTGCCACAGAGGATTACCGCTGTCTCCATAAGCTGCTTCTTCGTACCACGAGCGCAAGAGGGTAAAGAAATCATCGGCTATTTCTGGATGTAAAAATACCTCATCGACTTGATCGATAGCTAATACCAAAGAACCGTTAATTTCTGGTAACAAACAGTCTTCAAAATAAGCCGTGCAGTTATTTTTGCTCCCAAAAGTTTCGCTCCAGTAATCCTCGACTCTGTGCGGTAATTGAAGCTTGCGAGTAATAGAAGCACAAAACCAGCGCAAGAACTTATCCAGATCGGTGAAAACAGATCGATCTGCTCGTTGCAAACTCAAAGGTACAGTGCAGACATCCCCAGCATCAGAAATTTGTTGTTTAGCACGAGCGAGAATTCTCACCATTAAAGACGTTTTACCCATTTGACTGGGTGCTTTAATGCGAATCAGCGCCCCCGGTTTCATAATTTCTTCGTAACAACGAGACTCAACGGTCGGACGTTCTACATAAAAAGTCGAATTAAGTGGAATTAGTCCAACTAACGACTCCAATTTGAGAGACGAAGAATCAGATGGCGGAACATTTTCCCCCACTACCTGATGCTCTCGCTGTGCCAGAACTGCGACCAAATTTGTTTTATTGACTTTTTCCCCCAGACTCGATGACAGAATCTGCCACAATTTTGGCCCGACATCGTGTTTAATGTACTCAGGTGTGTAGCCATTTTCTGTCGCAATTTCATCATATCTTTGACCGAACCAAGCTCCGCGCAAAACCGCGACTTCAATGTTTTTCAGGTGTCTTTTGGTCTGAGCAAAAACTGCCGCGTCTGCTACCTTCAGAGCGACATCAAAGTCTATTAGTTGCTCGCCCGTACTGTCTTTCATGATAAATATGCCTTTTGTTTATTTTATCATTAGACCTTTGGCAAAAGTCGTTTTGAGACGATTGCAAGGGCGGGCGGGACGCCCACCCCACAAGAATTGTTCTGGTTTTGTCGGATGGGCATCCTGCTTGCCCATTCCAGAAGAATTGTTCTGGTTTTGTCGGATGGGCATCCTGCTTGCCCACCCCACAAGAATTGTTCTGGTTTTGTCGGATGGGCATCCTGCCCGCCCACCCCACAAGAATTGTTCTAGTTTTGTCGGATGGGCATCCTGCCCGCCCACCCCACAAGAATTGTTCTAGTTTTGTCGGATGGGCATCCTGCCCGCTTCAAATATTTTTGCAACAAGTCTATTTTAAACCAACGCGCCCAGGGCTTGTAGCGTCGCAATTGTAGCTGCGGTTAAACCTTTGACGCCAGCGATGTTCATACCTTCGTAGAGTCTTTTTGCTCTCAACACTCTGTTGCACTCACCAGTACAAACATTCCAAATCCTCACAGTTTGGTCTTGAGAACCACTGGCAAGAGTTTGCCCGTCTGGACTAAAAGTAACAGCAGAAACCAGATGTGTATGTCCGGTGCAAATATGGCGACATTCACCTGTTTTGATATCCCATATCCTCACGGTTTGGTCGTGGGAAGCGCTGGCGATCGTTCCCCCCCCTTCGCAAGCGGGGTTGGGGGGGATCGGACTAAAGGCAACGGAAAAGACCCAATTAGTATGTCCGGCGAAAGTTTTGAGACATTCACCTGTCTGCCAATCCCAGAGTTTTACAGTTCGATCTGTACTGCAAGTTGCTAAAGTTTTTCCATCTGGACTAAAGACAACAGCGTAAACTCGATTGTCGTGACCATATAATATTTTGCAGCAATTACCTGTTTGGTAATCCCAAAGTCTCACGGTTTGATCGGCGCTGGCACTTGCTAAAATTTGTCCATTTGGAGCAAAGGCAATTCCGAATATCTTATCGCTATGTCCGGTCAAAGTTTGGCAGCACTTACCTTGACTAACATCCCAGAACTTTACCGTACAATCAGCACTTCCACTGGCGAGGATTCCATTTGGATGAAATGCAACTGCGTAAACCCAATCAGTATGTCCCTGTAAGATTTGGAAACATTTACCTGTGCTAACTGTCCACAATCTAATGGAAGAATCTGTACTAGCACTCGCCAAAGTTTGACCATCGGGACTAAAGGCAATTCCATAAATAAAATCCCCATGTCCTTGCAACGATCTGATGCAATTTCCAGTCTGCCAATCCCACAGTTTGACGGTTTTATCGTTACTGCCACTCGCTAAGATCCCCCCGTTGCCCCCCTTGGTCAGCGGCATCCCCCCGTTGCCCCCCTTGGTAAGGGGGGTTGGGGGGATCGGACTAAACGCAACTGGCAGCGCCCAATCTGTATTTCCGTACCAAGTTTTTAAGCATTGTCCGGTGCGACTATCCCACAATTTCACAGTTTGATCTAAACTGACACAAACTAAAGTGTGTCCATCGGGGCTAAAGGCAACGGAACAAACTTCATTAGTATGTCCGTGCAATGTTCTGATGCAAGTATCGGTGTTGCAATCCCAAATTTTGACAGTGCGATCGCCACTTCCACTTGCTAAGATCCCCCCAACCCCCCTTACTAAGGGGGGCAACGGCGGGATCGGATTAAACGCAATAGAATAGACTGCATTACTGTGCCCAGTGTAAGTTGTTAAACATTTACCCTCACCAATGTCCCAGAGTTTGATTGTGCCATCGCTACTACAACTCGCTAAGATCCCCCCAACCCCCCTTGGTAAGCGGGATCCCCCCAACCCCCCTTGGTAAGCGGGATCCCCGCGTAGCCCCCCTTGGTCAGGGGGGTTGGGCGGATCGGACTAAACGCCACCTCACGCACCCAACCTGTATGTTCGGTCAATGTTTTTAGGCATTTACCATCAGCAACATCCCATAATTTAATCGTGCAATCTGCACTACCACTAGCTAAAATTTGACCATCCAAACTAAACGCAACCGAACGCACCCAGTCTGTATGTCCGGTGAGAGTTTTCAGGCAGCTTCCAGTTTCAATATCCCAGATTTTGATCGTGCGATCGCCACTCGCACTCGCTAAGATCCCGCCATAGCCTCCCTTGTTAAGGGGGGTTGGGGGGATCTCGCCTCCCTTGTTAAGGGGGGTTGGGGGGATCTCGCCCCCCTTGTTAAGGGGGGTTGGGGGGATCTCGCCCCCCTTGTTAAGGGGGGTTGGGGGGATCTCGCCCCCCTTGGTAAGGGGGGTTGGGGGGATCTCGCCCCCCTTGGTAAGGGGGGTTGGGGGGATCGGACTAAATGCCACTGAAAAGACTTCATGGTCGTGCCCCATCAATGTTTTAATGCAAATACCATCTTGAACGTTCCACAACTTCACCGTACAATCAGCACCGCAACTAGCTAAAATTTGTCCATCCAAACTAAATGCGATCGCGCGCACCCAATTATTATGACCTTGACAAATTAACAATAATTTTCCCGTTCTTACTTCCCACAAACGGACATGACAATCTGTATCGCAAGTAGCCAAAATTTGACCATCGGGGCTAAAAGTTGCTGATAAAATATTGCCTAAAGTTTCAGTAAAAACGCACCTGGATAAATCCGAGTTGGCAAAATTGACATCGTGCAAGTTTACGCCTTGCAAGTAAGCTTGCCAAACCATTAAATCGGAAAAGTCAAAGCCGCTTAAATCAACTTGTAGCTGGTGCAGTAAATTGAGACTATTTCCGCCTGCATAACCCGTTTCTTGCGGCGATTTTCCTTGTAGAAGCGAGAGAATTTGTCTCAAGTGAGTGGCAATATTTTCTGGAGTGCCGAGGGTGGCACTTAATCGATCTGCCACAGGTTTAAGGATGAGGGAAATTTGGGTTTCCCGCACGTAATCTTTAGCGGTAGCTTTAATCAACGCATGGCTTTTAAACAAGGTAATATTTTGACTGTAAATTTCATCACAAATCACCTCGATTAAACCCGCGATCGCATACTCCATCACCACGGGTTGTTGAGTAAAACCAGTGCCGCTTTTTTCCACCAAAGAACGCCGCTGTAAAGAACTCAGCGATTCTAAAATTTCCGGAATTGGAACGTTAGCCACAAAATCAGATTGTAATTCTGGCAACGAAACAGGTTCGCGATTAATTGCTAACCAATACATAATTTCTCGTTCCAAGTTTGTGAGACGATGAAACTGTTGATCGAGCAAGTCGCGAATATCATCGAAAATGAACGTACTTTCCCTAGAAATTTCTAGAAACTGGGAAATACTCCCCTCAAAAAAGTCTCGGATAGAAGACGCCACAATTTTGAGAGCAAGTGGATTTCCACCATAGCGGGAGATTAACATATTCCATTGGGATTCCGAACCTGTAAAACTTCCTTTGACGTTAAAAAGTTCTCGTCCTTCTGTCTCTGGCAAACCTGATAGTTGCAGCGAACGAACTGGCAAAGCTTCCCCTTCAAACTTCGCCAATCCTTTTGGTTTTTCCCGCGAAGTTAGAATCAGACAACTTTGGTGAGAAGTTTCAGCAATGCATCGGAGAAACTGACCATATCCTTCATATTCTGCCCGATAACGACCCGTGCGATCGCCCGATTGTAAAATTGACTCAATATTATCTAGAATTAGCAGACAGCGCGAACTGCGGAGATATTGTAGCGCGCGCAAAATTCTGCCATCTAATTGCTTTGGTAAATTCGTCTCTTGCTGTCCCGATAAAAATTGAATTATTTCTGCCAATATATCTTCAATCGGTGGAGCGTTGCGAAGACTGCGCCAAATAATAAAATCAAACTTATCCTGAATTTGTTGCGCCACTTTTACAGAAAGTGCCGTTTTACCAATTCCACCCATTCCCAGCAGCGTTACCAGGCGACAATTTTCCTGCACAATCCATCTTTCGAGAATGTTCAATTCTGCCAAACGACCATAAAAAATCGAGACATCTGGTGCTTCTCCCCAGTCACATCGATTTTGCATTGGTACGTCACTGGGACGAGCAAATTTATCCTTAATTGTTGCTTTATTCTTTAACTCAACAACTTCTTCCCAATTGAGTTCGAGAACTTGGCAGTAAGCTTTAAACGCTGCCGCATTAATGGGGGACTTTCCTGCTAAAAAACGCTTCCAAGTTCCTTCTGAAATCCCCACAGCAAGAAAGCCTTCTTTTTCCCAAAAAACCCCTAAAACTTCACTAGCCTTCTCAATCCAGCGGAAATCATCCACAGCCCAACCTTTTGCCAGTCTGGCTTGCTTAATTTTTGCGAGTCCCTGTTGAGAAGCTTTGAGAGTAACCACAGTTATCAATAAATATATCTACAAAACAAAAATCTTTGAGATATATCATATAACAATGCGATCGCCAAGATCAGTTTAACTTACCCTTGTCGAACTTGAACGATCGGGCGATGCACTCGAAGATGGAAACAACAACTTAGCACGCGAGAAATCCCATGATTAAGATTTATCACACTGAATTGTCGGGAAATTGCCACAAAGTACGGTTAATGTCGGCACTGCTGGGAGTCGAGTACGAACTTATACCCGTAGATTTGCTAGGCGGCGAACACAAGTCGCCGCAATTTCTGCAACTCAATCCCCTGGGGCAAATTCCCGTTCTCGTTGACAATGACATAATTATTCGAGATTCCCAAGCAATTCTAGTGTATCTGGCACGAAAATATGGCGATGAAAGTTGGTTACCCTTGGCAGCCCAATCAATGGCGAAAGTTATGCAATGGCTATCATTTGCTGCCAATGAAATTAATAACAGTGTGTTCATTGCCCGCTTATATTTCCGCTTCAATATGGATGTTGACTGGGAATCAGCCCAACAAAAAGGTAAGCAGGTTCTTCAGATACTAAACGAACATTTACAGAATCGAGATTGGCTGGAATTAAATCGTCCCACAATTGCAGATATTGCCTGCTATCCCTATGTTGGATTAGCCCCAGAAGGCAAAGTATCTCTCGATGATTATCCCAATGTAATTGCTTGGATTGAGCGTATTAAACAACTACCAGGCTACATCGGAATGCCAGGACTTTAAATAATTCAAAATCTGATCCCCCCCTGCCCCCCAAAACAGCGGGGGGAGGTTGTAGGGTGCGTTAGCCGAGAGTACGGCACCAATAAACTCAGGTATGGCTTTAAATAATTCAAAATTAAAAGTAGGGTGCGTTAGCCGAGAGTACGGCACCAATAAACTCAGAAAGGGTGCGCTACTCAATCCAAAATCCGATCCCCCCTGCCCCCCTTAAGAAGGGGGGAGTATAAAATCTACAATCTCAAATCATAATGACTTTTCATTCTGGAGAAATTGCCATCCAAACCCAGGCAGGAGTGCGCGAAGAAGCTGAACGTCTGTGCAGTTTCATTAGCGATGTTATCAAGCCACCTGCCCAGGAGTTCCTTCGCACGCAACAGTTAGCCGTTGCCAGTACAGTTGATGCAAACGCCAGAGTTTGGGCATCGTTGTTAACTGGAAAACCAGGCTTTTTACAATTGTTAAATAACCAGATGGTACAGATTAATGTCAACATTATTTCTAGGGATATGTTGCAGCAAAACTTGCAAAGTAATGCTCTAATGGGATTGCTAGCGATCGCATTAGCAAATCCCAGGCGTTTGCGTCTAAACGGCAAGGCTCAAATCCAGCCAGAAGGAGCGATTAACCTACAGATTCAGCAGGTATTTTTTAACTGTCCCAAGTACATTCAAGCGCGTTATCTGGAAACAGAAATAACTCAAGCGCCAGTAGATTCTGAAATCAGTAACAACGAGTCTTTAACCCAGCATCAACAACATTGGATTACCCAAGCCGATACTTTTTTCATCGCTAGTTCTCATCCTGAGATTGGTGCAGATGCCTCCCATCGAGGAGGATATCCGGGATTTGTGCAAGTTTTGCATAGCAAAAAGCTAGTATTTCCCGATTACTCTGGTAATAATATGTTCCAAACTTTCGGCAACTTGGCTATCAATCCAAATGCAGGTCTTTTATTCATTAATTTTGAGCAAGGTCATACTCTGCAACTGACTGGAAAAGCTACATTGATTTGGGATATAACACGCTTAAATGCCTTCCCTGGGGCGCAACGTTTGGTAGAATTTGACATCGAAGAAGTTGTGGAAACCAAGAATGCTACTCCCATGGGTTGGCGGTTTGGGGAATATTCCCCTGTCAATCCTCTCTAGGATTGAACAGGATTTATCAAAATCTCTTTTTCTTCTTTCTCTGCGTCCTGGAGCGCCTGGAGCGGTTTAAAATACGCAAAGATTCTAAACGTAGGGTGCGTTAACGAAGTAACGCACCGGCAATACTATATGCCTTGGTGCCGTACTCTGCGCGCTAACGCACCCTACATTGAAAATTTTGAATATCATTTAGTTACATATTTGTCAAGATCAGTTTAGCCAGATGCTTTTTGCTCTACTACTGATCTTTCGCAAGGTCACCTGATCGCGCCATCCTGAAGAGGAAACTCTCAACAAGGGTGTTGATACCAATGGAGTGGATAATGCGTCAATATTCTCTTGATATCGCTACTGAAGACAAATTAAGGGCAGAAATTGCAGCTTTGAAGCGAGAATTGGCATCTGTAAAGCAGGAAAAAGCTAACCTGGAAATATTGCTGGAAAATATCACCAATCATCCCAAAAGTCAAGTTTACCAAATGCAAATCGATCTCGATCAAAACAAGCGAGCGCATCAAGTCGCCGCAATTACCCAATCTGACTATTTTCAACAGTTACTCGCAGAGGTTGAACTTCTCCGAGCTTCAAACAATTTTAGGGCAACCTAAAGCCCCCCTTGGCAAGGGGGGTTGGGGGGGATCGATGCGTCTTGAATTTGATATTTTAGATTTTGAGTGAGGTAATATATGCCAAAAATTATCGCAATTCATTCCTACCGAGGCGGGACTGGGAAATCGAATTTAACAGCAAATTTGGCAGTAGCAATCGCACTCCAAGGAAAACGAGTTGCTGTGGTAGACACCGATTTACAATCCCCAGGCATTCATACCATTTTTAACAGCAATATACCAAGCAAAACTTTAAATGACTACTTGTGGAATCGCTGTTCAATTCAAGATACAGCTTACGATGTCAGTTCTGCTATAGGACTTGAGCAAAAAGGTAAGATTTTCCTCATTTCCTCCAGCGTCAATGTGAATGAAATTGCCCGGATTATTAGCGAAGGTTATAACGTTAACTTGCTAAATTCCGGATTCCAGCGATTGATTAAAGAACTTGAATTAGATTACCTGTTTCTCGATACCCATCCCGGTCTTAGTCGAGAAACATTGCTATCAATTGCCATTTCCAATCTTCTAATCCTAATTCTGCGCCCCGACAGCCAAGATTTTCAGGGAACTGCTGTTACAGTCGATGTTGCGCGTCAACTCAAAGTTCCCAACATGCTGATTGCGATCAACAAAGTAGCGAGCAAAATTGACTTTTCTGAACTTCAGGAAAAAGTAGAGATGACTTACGACATTCCCGTCGCAGGAATCTTGCCAGTATCAGAAGAAATGATGCAATTGGGAAGTAGTGGAGTTTTCTGTTTGCGATATCCTAACCATCCCTTGACGCAGATCCTTAACCAAGTTGCACTCAAAGCGATCGCAGACCAGAAACCCGGTTTTTGAGAAAAACCGGGTTTCTTTCGATTCTGGGTCTTGATTCTGCTTTGATTCACCCAAATAAAGCCTAATAAACGCTTCTGCTGCTTCTGAGTTCATCCCTCTCAATGCTTTAACTATCCCTACAACCGTAAGGGCGGTGGGATCTCTCTCTTCGTGAACCCATTTATACACCGCAGATCTTTGAAGTCCCATTGTCATTGCCAGTTTATTTTGGCTCGTCAACACTTCCCTAAGAGCTTTACCCGCTTGTCCCATTTTGAGCGATCGCTATTTATTTTGCTGTTTATTATGCTGCTTTTCGGCAATGCACTTCTGAATTAGGAAAGTAGCAAGATTCGCCATTGGTCTAGCTTCTTCCTTCGCCCACTTTTCCAATGCTTCTGCAACTTCGTCCGGCAACGTAATTGTAATCCGCTTTGCCATTTCTCCCCGAACATCTTGACGCTTATCCATCATACTCTTTGCTGCAATCCTAGAAAGAAACCCGGTTTTTCGCAAAAACCGGGTTTCTTTAAATGAAGCATCATAGGTGATCTGGCAAGTCGCTAATTGATTTGCCAATAGATTTGAGCAATTGCTCTAAGGCTTTCATCTGCTTGACAGTAAATGTCGGCACGTTCTTACCCAACTCCCAACGGCTAACCGTTTGCGATGATACCCCAAGTTCTCGCGCCAAGTCTTCTTGGCTCATTCCCAGTTCCTCTCGGATTTTCTTTAGGTGCGACTCTTCATCTTCTGGTCTTGGAGTTGGCTTCTTTGGCATAACCTTCAATAAACACGGTACTTCTACAAAATGCCTAAACATTTTGACAAAGCAATAAGATAATTAGACAATGTGTTTAAAGCCAGCCCGGAACCGTGCAAAGTAAAGGACTGGCTCTGACTCCGTTATTGATTGGAGACAAAGTACATTATGACCTATCGACAACGCCTTAATTGCTGGGCAATCGCACGCCTACTCCCCACTCACCAATCGGCAATTATCGCCCGCTTCCGCAACCGTTCTGATGCTGATGGGCATTTTCAGTTCTTGCGTTGGAAAGTACCGCACATTCAGTTACTGGTTGTATTTGATTTGACCAACCAGAGTTAGGGGTAGGGGAGCGAACGCAGATCACAAACCCGGTTTTTCTCAAAAACCGGGTTTCTTGGCGGGACTCTGCGATTATTATTCTGTCGGCATTGATGAGGGCGATCGCCTAAACTCGGAAACAACTGGCTTTGGAATGCGATCGCTCATCTCCAAATTTATCCAAACTTGGCTGTTACCGTTGCTATTGATACTCAGTAATGGTTTTTTAGGTTGGCTGATCAACCAACTGCCTGGTAAACAGGACTTAAAAATTGATGACCCCCTAATACTCTTACTGACGGGATTGTGTATATTGGCACTTTTTATCCTCGGTGCTATATCCAGTCAATCTCCGCCGAGTGCAACGCCTGGGAATCAAAATTGGCTTGTTGGCTTTTTACCCCTGCTGGGAGGTGGTATCCTTTTCGGACTGTTGAAGGTTAACTACGTAGGCGGGGAATTCAGTTCAGCAGTTTTTTATACATCCCTAGTTCTGTTTGGTTTGGGAACTGTACTGCCGCCTGTACTGCTTTTACCAAGAAGACAATGGCAGAACAGGTTGGTATGGTTTCCTCCTGGTTTGGGACTGCTGGTAATGTTGTATTTCATGCTGAGGCGCGAATGGACAGCAGCGTTTTTGGCTTTGTTTGTGACTGTAATTTTGATGCTGTTTATCCATATCATCAAGTTTTTCATCCCAGTTACTAACCAACTTTCACCGAAGTTGAGAGCAAAGAGACAGCAACTTGCAGATAGTTTTGCGGACTGGATTTGGAACCAAATCGACAATTGGTTGTTAGATTTAACCTCACCTTTTCAGCGGGAATATTACCAGAGTTTGATTGATATCTGTCGAGACTATCAAACACAGGGATTGGATAAAGACTGCATCCTGAATTTGCCAAAGGTTTTTGTGCCGATCAAAATTGCGGCAAAAGAGGCAGCGAACGCAAGTCAGACAATGATTCAGCCGCTAAAAGATGACGGAAATAACTCAAATCAAACGCAAATTTGGGATTTCTTAGCAGCGATAGATAAGTATCCGGCATTTCGGCGCATGGCAGTGTTGGGCGCACCCGGTTCGGGGAAAACAACCCTTTTGAGACATTTAACGCTGACTTATGCCACAAAGCAACAGCGGAAAGTGCATCCGAAAGCGTCGAAACTGATTCCAATATTGTTATATCTCCGAGATGTGCGCCAGGAAATTGTGAATAAAAAACCGTCTCTGGCAGAGTTAATTACTCAACAGGTACAGCAACAACGAAAAATTCAACCGCTGAATCCACCGCCTAACTGGTTTGCCGAAAAATTACGTCAAAACCAATGTTTGGTAATGTTAGATGGATTGGATGAAGTCGCGGATGAAACCCAGCGCCAGCAAGTAAGTCGTTGGGTAGACGAACAGATGCAGGCATACCCGGACACGGCTTTTATTTTAACTTCTCGACCTTTTGGCTATAAAACTGCGCGGTTGCAACAAGATGTGACTGTCTTAGAAGTGCAACCATTTAGCCTGAAACAGATGCAACAGTTTATTCATAACTGGTATTTGGCAACAGAAGTAATGAGTCGCGCTGGACAAGAAGATTTAGGAGTGCGGGAAGAAGCGAAACAACAAGCAGATGATTTAATTAAGCGGATTAAGAATAGCAAACCTCTGGCGGACATGGCGGTGAATCCTTTACTGCTAACAATGATTGCCACAGTTCACCGTCGCGGTAGCGCCTTGCCGGGAAAACGAGTCGAGCTTTACAAAGAAATTTGCCAGGTTTTACTAGAAAAGCGACTGAGAGCTAAGAATATTGCGGATGCTCTAACAGCAACGCAAAAGCAATCTGTGCTGCAAGTGCTGGCATTTGAATTAATGCAGCAGAAAACTCGTGAGTTCAAACTATCCGATGGAATCGATCTGATTAAAAACAAATTGGCAGATGTAGCAGGCAGTGGGGCGAATCCAGAGGAATTTATCCAGCAAATTCGGGATGTGAGTGGGTTGTTAGTGGAAAAAGAAGCAGGCGTTTATGAATTTGCTCACTTGAGTTTCCAGGAATATTTAGCAGCAGTTCAGATTAAGGAATCCAATCAAGAGAATCTGTTAATTGGAAATATTAATCAATCTTGGTGAACTGAAACTATCCGTCTTTATGCAGCGCAAAGTAATGCCAGCAATCTGATTCGTGCAGTCTTGGCGATGCCATCTCAATCTGTTCAGGCAATGGCACTCGCTTGTGATTGCTTGGATGAGGGGTTGAGTGTAAATCCAGACATTCGGCAACAACTGGAGCAAATTTTAGAACTAGGTTTGAACTCGACAGACCCAGAAATTGCCAAATTAGCAGCACAGGTACAGTTATCGAGGCGATTGAAATAATGCTGTTACGAATTGATGAAAATATCGAAATTGACATGAGTTACATCACCTGCGCCGAATATCAACTTTTTATTGATGAGAAGCTGAAAGCAGGTAAACATCGCCAACCTGACCATTGGACAAGTTACAGATTGCTGCCAGGAGATGCCAAAAAACCGATTGCTGGAGTACGATCTAGCGATGCTGAGGAGTTTTGTGAATGGTTAAATCAGCAGCAATCTGCACAGGGATTTAAGTACAGAGTTCCCACTTTAGCTGAAGTAGAGGAGTATCCAGTCACAGAAAAACAAATAGGATGCTGGTGCTTTGATGGAGAACAGCGAATCATTGCAGGAATAGAAACTGGACAGAAGCAAACTTGGGAACAGAAATTAGCTGAGGTTTTAGACCTCGACCGCGACCTCTACCGCGACCGCGACCTCTACCGCGTCCTTGACCGCGACCGCTACCTCTACCGCGACCTCAACCGCGACCTCAACCGCGACCTCGACCGCCTCCTCGACCGCGACAGCGACCTTGATCGCCACCTCAACCGCCACCTCGACCGCGACCTCGACCGCGACCTCAACCGCGACCTCAACCGCGACCTCGACCGCGACCTCGACCGCGTCCTCGACCGCGTCCTCGACCCCAAAATTAAAGCAATTGAAGCAGGCGAAGCTAGTGATTTCCTACTTTTATACTTTCCACTGATTTTTGTGATTTTTATCTATCATTTCTTGTCAGTAAATTATGAGGTAATCTCCAAAAATAAAGGAGCGATCAATCAACTTAATTTAAGCCGTCGAGAAAGTGAAGCTATTAGCCGTAAGTATCTAGATAATCTCAATAAAATCTACCCACTTTATGTTTACTTAGTATTACTAGATGAGCGACAAGCGGGTCGGATACCAGCATGGGAAAGTATTCGGATTGTCAGGGAAAGAGTTGATCGGTAGATTTGGTAGCGGATATAGCGCCTGAATAGTTGCAGCAAATTGAGGAAATATCTGATGAAAGATCAGCTAGGGGAAGATAAAATTAAACTAATCCTGCTGGATATAGAAAAAGTTAGCAAAGCATTGGCTCAAGCCGTAGAAAATGGTTTAGTGAAACACAAAAAAGCAAGTAATCCCGTTGCCGTATGGTGGGATGGCAAAGTTGTCTGGATACCTCCAGCAGAAATACCTGTCACCGAAAACACACCTTCCCCGAAATAAAAAATTATACCAATCTCCATTGATAATACTACACATCGGCAGGTGTGCAGGTGGGCAAAATATGTGTAGCTTATTCATAGGAAAACGGTATTATTCCTAAAAATAGTTTTTTAATTAACAGGCTTAAAAAGCATAGAACATTCTACGCCTCTAGACAGCAACATAGTTGAACCAACGCCAGGAGTTAAATCAACCGAATCTCTTAGCTATACTAAAGCTAAAACCGATCGCGCCTGACAACAATCAGCCCATAGCCTCCCGATGCAAACCACCCTGAACCTCGACGAAGCCCTTCTTAACGAAGCCTTCCAACTCACCAACATTACCAACCAGGAAGAATTGATCAATCTAGCCCTGCAAGAACTCGTGCGTTCACGAAGTGGCTCCTCTGGAGCATCGCGCAGAAAGAAAAATCTCCTAGACCTGGCTGGGCAAATTCAATTCGTTGCAGATTTTGACCACAAAACCCTGCGCGAAACTCGTCATGCTGCTGATTGACACATCTGTTTGGATCGCAGTCTTTCGCGATCGCAGCGGTCAAGTTCGCCAGCAGCTTGAAACCTTGATCGCCGATCGTCAAGTTTTACTCACCCGATTCACTCAGCTGGAATTGCTTCAAGGTAGCCTGAATGAGCAAGAATGGAATCTCCTCTCCACCTACCTAGCAACACAAGATTATATTGAACTCACGATTCATTCCTGGCAAGCTGCTGCACGCATCTACTATGATTTGCGTCGCCAAGGGCTTTCCGTTCGCAGCCCAATCGATTGCTGTATCGCTCAAGCCGCACTGGAAAACAATTTACTTTTGATTCACAACGATCGCGACTTTGAAACTATTGCCCAAGTGCGATCGCTCCAACACCTTCGCTTTCAAGCTTGAGTCTTTCCTGAAAAGCATCGACGGACAAGGGTTGGTCTATGCGCGATCGCTCTGGTGCGAAGCCGTCACCTTAAATTCACGTTACCATCCCCGAAGCCTCTTGCAGTTGTGGACTACCTTTCCCCCGCCGAATCGGGAAAAGAGGCGATTCGATAGGTGCGTACCGACAGTAGCAGACGACAACGAGGTCAAATTCGGCAGTTCCGATAGGGGCATATTGCTCAACTCGCACTACTTCCCAATCACCGCGCCGGAAATGGGTACTAGAACCGGGAGATTCTGGATCTATGGCTTCCTGCACTTGGCAGTATTCAGAGGGTCTATAACCCGGTTCAGGGATGGGGGCATCTGATGAATCGAAATACTCAGCCAGGATGTCAGTACAAGCTCCTGTGTGAGCTAGGATGCGACGTTCCGCTTCGTGTTCCTCTCGTTCGTCAGCTTGAAAAATGATGTATTTCCGCATAGTTAGTCGTCCTCCATATAAACAGGAAAATAATTAAAGGCGATGAGCAGAACGCGATAACCTCTACCTTCCTCTCTTCCTCTGCGTTCTCTGCGTCCTCTGCGGTTCAACAAAAGCCAAAATAGAAGATAGACGAGTTCAGCCCAATCAACATATCTCACTCAGAAATCCAGCTAGAATTGCACAAAACCAGCGAAATTCTGACAGCAACAAAGCCAGACCGCCTCGACCGCTGGTTATCTACCCAATTACCCGAATTATCCCGTTCTCGCATCCAAAAGCTAATCGAACAAGCGTGCGTAGAAATTAACGGCGAAACCTGTACCGATAAGAACGCCAAAGTTAAACCGGGCGATCGCATTCACCTTACCATCCCCGCAGCCCAACCCACCAACATCCAACCCGAAGACATCCCCCTCGATATCCTCTACGAAGATGACCACCTACTCATCCTCAACAAACCTGCCGGATTAGTCGTTCATCCCGCCGCCGGACACCAAGATGGCACACTTGTCAATGCCCTTTTAGCCCATTGTCCATTAGCAGAAATTGGCGGCGAACAGCGTCCGGGAATAGTCCACCGATTAGACAAGGATACTACCGGAGCGATCGCCATCGCCAAAACCGACCAAGCATATCAACACCTACAAGCACAACTAAAAGCCAAAACCGCCCGCCGGGAATATCTAGGCGTCGTCTACGGCGTCCCCAAAACCGAAAGCGGTAGTGTCAACCAACCCATCGGACGCCATCCCGTAGACCGGAAAAAAATGGCAGTCGTCCCAGAAGAAAAAGGCGGACGCCCCGCCGTCACCCACTGGCAGGTTAAAGAACGACTCGGTAATTACACGGTAATTCACTTTCAATTAGAAACCGGACGCACGCACCAAATTCGGGTTCACAGTGCTTATACGGGACATCCTATCGTCGGCGATCCCCTATACAGTTCCGGGCGGGACATCGGTGTAAACTTGCCCGGACAGGCACTCCACGCATGGAAACTCACCTTACAGCATCCCATATCTGGGGAGTGGATTGCCGTTACCGCCCCTCTACCAAAGGCGTTTAATACCCTGCTGGAAGTTCTCAGGCGGCGATGAGATGGGGTAGAAGACGCTCTGATGCGGAGACGCGGGGAGGCAAAGACGCGGCGAGGGGCTGCATTCTTTCGCCGTGTCCCCGCGTCCCCCTGTCCCCGCGTCCCCCTCTCCCCATCTTCCTGATTGCTTTTGATTTTTAGAGCGAACTCAGGTTTTTACTCAAACTTTATAGTTCCCTGACCCAATTTCATGAACTTGCGGTAAACACCGATCTGCAAAAATATAACAGGATTACGGAACTGCGCCGCGAGTGAATGTAGTTAATTAAAGACAGTTAAACGCTAGGGACAGTCGGATTTATGCTTTTCTACAACAGCCTTTTGTTCAACCCAAACTATTCTTGCTCCAAAGAAAGCGATCGCGGCTCCGGCAGAATTGCACGCTCAAATTTGTTACAACAAATATGCCTAACCAGTTTTAACGGGTTTTATCTGGGCGCTGATGTCTCGCTTATGCTCCTCAAATAAATAAGGAGCCAGATTTCAGAACTTAAGATTCAGAAAAGCATTTTCTGAACCCTAAAACCTGAATTCCGACTCCTATGTTTGGATGGTTAGCGTTAGTTTATCTTACGCTTACCACATAACCAACAGTCCTTAGCGCTTGCGATAAGGTACTTTGCTTTCGTAGTCGATGTTGTATGGCGAAACCCGTTGTGGGGGATTGCCTTGTGCGCTGATGCTGCGAGCCATTCCCATAAACAGCGATGGATCGCCTGCTTTGGCTTGCTTGTCGGGTGGAGTGTAACGACGCACAGACGTTTGCCAGATGATCTGCGGGAAGCCAAGTTTCCCACGGTAGTATTCGTTGTAGCGAGGAGACTTGATGTTGAACGGTAACTCGCTAGCACCAGAGGGTAGAACCCGACGACGCTGGAAGGGAACGATGTTGTCCCCGAAATTATCCAGGTACTCTTGGCTGTTGATCAGGTCATTGATGAAACCTGCGCGACCTTTGGTTGCTAATACGATCGACCAAGCGATTTTTTCGCGCTCGCTGTAAACATCCCGTCCCAGAATCTTCTGAACGCAATGCTCAACAAAGCGGTAGTTGCTGTTGAGGTTGTAAAAGCTCTTGGTGAAGGTATTGGACAGGCACAATCCCCGAATGAACTCGCGGACGGTGATTTGTCCGTTGCGGAGTTGCGACTCCAAAAAGCGCTCGCGATCCGATTTAAAGGCATGGAAGAATATCTGGCGGTAAGCCGCTTCGATCAGGTTACCCATGTCAGTCGGAGACAGCAGGTTGTCTGTCGAGAAGATCCTGGGCTGTTCGTCGCCTGGAACTTCGTAGGCAGCAACGCGAACATTTTGCGACGAAGGGGCATACTCTAACAGGGGAATAGCCACGTTTA
Source organism: Microseira sp. BLCC-F43 (assembly GCF_041929235.1). Taxonomy (NCBI): domain Bacteria; kingdom Bacillati; phylum Cyanobacteriota; class Cyanophyceae; order Aerosakkonematales; family Aerosakkonemataceae; genus Microseira; species Microseira sp. BLCC-F43. The sequence continues at coordinate 41,256 of NZ_JBHFNP010000157.1, read as the reverse complement.
AAAACTTCCTTCTTACGAAACTTTACAAATTTTCCTCATCATAAGGGCAAAAGGGACCATAATTCTCACCAACCTGATAAAACGTTAAGCTTCTTAATATCCAGAGCAAACCTAGATGCTGTAATGCTTCCATCCAAAGGTGATTACATCACTTTGGCACGTTTTGTCTGAATGCATCCGGCACCGATGAGTATCAGCGCCAGGAATGATTCCTCAAGTGGTTTTGACCGCACCCGCTGCTAAATACCCTTTCTCCTCGCCAAAATGCCAGCGCATCTAGGGTTGGGGTGTAGGGAGGCCAACTTTGCAAGATCGAGTTTATCTGGTTTGGAGGGGGTTCTAGACCCAAACCTAAACAGAGATGGGAGAGGACGGCTGCAAACTCCTGACCGTGACCGGGACTGTTGAGATAAGCGTGGGCGTATTCATGGGCGACGAGACGCAACCAATCGTTTCTCGCCAGACGACCTGGATCGACTAGGATAGCGATCGCGCTGTTTGAGAGGTGGCATAGTCCATCTAGTCCAAACGATTGGGTCAGGGGAACGGCAAAGATTTGTATCGGGCGACGCTGTTGGGGATGGAAACAATCGTGACAGGCAACTAGACAGCGTCGCAGATCCCCATTTACCGCATCAATATTTTCACCGATCCAGGTGCAGATGAGCGAGCGATCGCGCAGGTTTCCCATTACATCCACCATCGCCGGATCTGGCAGCAGGTTTTGCATCCCTCGCAAATACTCTACCCCACGGTTGTAGGCATCAGCCCTATGACGATGGTTCACCAACCCAGGAAAGAGAAATATTGTCTAGAAGCGTCTTGTTTGGCTTTCAGCACTTCCTGAGCTAGTGCAGGCGTGACATCTCCACTAGCAACAGCCACAGCATGCGCTTGCTTTTGACTCCCCAAGTCTGTCCCAATGCGGCTTTCAGTACAAAACGACGCCGTACTAAATCCGCCAAAGCGTTTCACAATACTGCTTCGCATCCGCAAATCGGGACTGGCAAACCAGAAACGCTCCTCCGAACTCATGGTGTCGTATTCGGTGATCAGAACCAGTCCTTCGTCCTCATCCATGTGGTATTGACCGACCACGGGCACGATTTCGGCATAACCTCTGTCGCGGAGTAACCGACCTTGGTGGGGATTGTCTGCATCGGGTACGAGGGCAAACACCGTCTTGCCTTCGTGATTCTCTCCCTCTTTATCCCACCCCATCGAACCACCCCAGGTGACGCGGCAACCCCCAATCGCCTGAGTCCCATCGATTTGATGGAATTCACACAGGGCAACGATCTCTGGATCGTCCGCCGCCAAAGCATCCACTTGGATTTCTGACTCACCCACCTCAGATCTTCTGAAGGCAAGGTGATGCGTTGTGCGCTGCGAGCGCCACTTGCCAGCACTCCGTTGAAAAAACTCCATTGCGTCCATCAATCCCAGCCTCCAGCCCCATTTTTTCACGTAGTACGCTTTTTGATGATAAAGCTTTTATCGCCCACCAGTCTGCGTTGAGCCAAGAAGACACGGGGACGTGGAGACGCAAAGACGCGGATTGTTTGAAGCGTCTGATGCCCCGTGTCTGGAACGTCCGTTCCCATATCCCCCAACCCCGACGCCGATCAAAGATTCTCTGCTGCTCGTTGCAGCCGACTTTCAATCCCCGTCTGAACCTTTTCCCCGCGTCGCCGCGTCCGGTGCGTCTCCCCCTCTCCCTGTCCTTGAACCCCGCCTTAACTCGCTATACACACTAGATATTTTGTCAAGTATTTGTTACTATATTTAATAATAAATCATGAACGCACTCACCGTCAGGGGTGCCATTCAACAAAATCGCGATTCCAGCTGGAACAAAACCCAATTGGCTTTCTCACCTGTAACCAACCAACCAGATTTGAGGCAAAGATGATGGAATTTCCCGTTGGACTTAGCTTGGAGCAACAATTTAACCTGAAGGCGTATGAGCAGCAGGTCAAAGGACTGAGCCAGGAAGAGGCTCAAGGGTTCCTGTTGGAAGTCATGCGGCAGCTGATGGTTAAGGATAATGTAATCAAGCACCTGATGAAGACGAAGCGCCTATAGAGCGGTCAGAATTCGCTAAAATCAAAGCCCCCAGCCAAGGTTATGGCTTGGGGGCTTAAATTTTATTACAGAATATTACTTTGTTTCTCATAACTGAGACGGTCGCGCGCCTCTTCTTTTATCTTCAAGAGTGTCTTGCTAAAGACAAGATAAAACTGATTGAAATTAGGAGAGTTCAATGCTCGACGCATTTTCCAGAGCCGTTGTAACGGCAGATACCAGCACCTCTTGTGTATCTGACCTGAGTGCTTTGAAAGCTTTTGTTGCTGAAGGTAACAAGCGTCTAGATGCGGTAAACGCGATCGCTAGCAACGCCAGCTGTATGGTTTCTGACGCTGTAGCTGGGATGATCTGCGAAAACCAAGGCTTGATCCAAGCTGGTGGTAACTGCTACCCCAACCGTCGCATGGCTGCTTGCTTGCGCGATGCTGAAATCATCTTACGCTACGTAACCTACGCACTGCTGGCTGGCGACGCTTCGGTTTTAGACGATCGCTGCCTCAACGGTTTGAAGGAAACCTACGCTGCACTGGGCGTTCCTACCACCTCCACCGTCCGCGCGATTCAAATCATGAAGGCTCAAGCCGCCGCTCACATCAACGATACCAACACCGAAGCTGGTGGTGGCAAGAATTTCCGCCGCATGGGAGCTGTTAAAGGCGATTGCTCTGCTATAACCGCTGAAGTATCCAGCTACTTCGATCGCGTTATTTCCGCTCTGAGCTAGGCAAGAGCGCGTTAGCGAATTGAAATCAACACAGTATCAATACTCTATTCGGAGATAGAAAGAAATGAAATCAGTTGTTACCACGGTTATTGCCGCTGCTGATGCAGCCGGTCGCTTTCCTAGCTCTTCAGATTTAGAATCCGTACAAGGTAGCATTCAGCGTTCTGCTGCTCGTTTAGAAGCTGCTGAAAAGCTCGCTGGCAATATCGATGCCGTTGCTCGGGAAGCATACAATGCCTGTATTGCTAAGTATCCTTACTTGAACAATGCTGGTGAAGCAAATGACACTCAAACCAAGAAAGACAAGTGTCTGCGCGACATCAAGCACTACATGCGTCTGATCCAATACTGCCTGGTAGTTGGCGGTACTGGTCCTCTGGATGAGTGGGGCATTGCCGGTCAGCGTGAAGTTTACCGCGCTTTGGATCTGCCCACCGCTCCTTACGTTGAAGCTCTCCGCTTCGCTCGCAATCGTGGTTGCTCTCCTCGCGATATGTCCGCTCAAGCGCTGGTAGAATACAATGCGCTGCTCGACTACGTAATTAACTCCCTGTCGTAAGTGAGTTAAACACCTCGAATCGCTGATAGAATTTAGGTTCATCAGTTCTGGGGATTCTTAGAACAGTGCTTTGCCAACTTGGGTTAAGTATTGTTTTAAGAGTCCCCAGGTTTATGTTTGGGAAGGAACTTATACATGGATAAGCGCTTTCGGAATCTCTTTAATCTGACAGAAGAAGAAGCGATCGCTCTGTTAAATACACCCCAAGACCAAGTCCGAGAAGATGATTCTCGCTACATCGCAGCTTCCCATTTAGCCAACTTCCCAACCGAAGCATCAATTAATGCTCTGCTCGGGGCAGTACAAAACTCTGACCCTTCCCTAGATAACCGCATCGTGCGACGAGAGTCGGTTAAGTCACTAGGAAAACTACAGACAAATTTAGCCTTGCCTGCAATTCAAACTTGTCTGGCAGATGATGATTGTTACACTGTAGAAACGGCTGTCTGGGCAATTGGAGAAATCGGCACGCAAGAACCACAGATATTAGAAGAAATCGCTCAATTGTTGGAAAAACCGGGGCAAATTTATCGGGTAATTATTCATACATTGGCGAAGTTGGATTACAAACCAGCGCTAGAACGCATTCGCAAATTTGTCGATGCTGATGACAAACCAATTGCCAGTGCTGCCATGTCAGCAGTTTACCGCTTCACCGGCGATTCTGGTTTGATGGAAAAGGTTGTGGCGTTGCTGCAACACCCCAATGTCAATGCTCGACGCGGTTGCATTCAAGACCTAATCGATTCCCAATATTATGCGGCAATTCCTTTCATTGCCCGCTGTCCGGTTTCCCTCGTGTTTCGCCTGCGAGGAATTCGATTGATGGCAGAAGTAGGGATACCCGCTGGCAAGATTACTTTTGAGGATATTCAGCCCAGTTTAGAGCAAGTGCTGCGCGACCATCCGCATCACCTCGACTTGGTTCATTGTTACGATCAAACCCCTACCTTAGAGTTTTTGATCCGCGAGTTATATCAAACCGACTTTGGACGCTGTTATCTCGCTACGAAAACCTTGTTGGAGGTTTACCCAGATGAAGCACCGGAGGCTTTGCTCGCGACCTATGCAGAAGAAGCATACAATGACTATGGCGCTCACTACCACGTGATGAAACTATTTGGTTGGCTAAAGTACGCTGCCGCATATGACTTGTTAATCGAAGCGCTGCACAATCGCCAACCCCAGTTTCAGAAGTCCCGCGCCGCCGCAGCGATCGCACTAGGCGAACTCGGCGATTCCCGCGCGATTGACGCCCTCAAAAGTTGTCTGGAAACTAAAATCTGGGATCTGAAATATACTGCATTAATGGCATTAGAAAAACTGGGAGATACCAGCAGTCATAAAATCGCAGCAAATGACCCAGACTGGCTAATTCGTTTAAATTTTGCATCTAAAATCTAAAATCTAAAATCTTCTCATGACTCAAGACACCCTATTTGAACAACTCAAACACCCCAATCCCAACTTGCGGAAACGGGCAATGTTAGAACTAGCTGAAGTCCGCGATGAAACAACCATTCCTCGTCTGATGAGCGTTCTGGATAACGAAGATGTTACCTATCGTCGCGCAGCGGTAGTGGCGTTAGGAATGATTGGTGCAGATGCAGTACCATCCCTGGTAGAATCCTTGCTCAACAGCGATAATGTCACCGTTCGAGGTAGCTGTGCGAAAGCGCTGGCACAAATTGCCGTCAACCACCCAGATGTTACCTTTCCAGATCAAGGTATTCAAGGATTAAAAACCGCCATCGATGACCCCAATCCCGTTGTACACATCGCCGCCGTGATGGCATTGGGAGAAATTGGCGAGCCTGCGTTCGATATATTGGTGGAAACGCTGAAAACAACCGATAATGTGGCAGTGGCGGTAGCGATCGTCAACGCACTCGGTTCTTCAGGGGATGAACGCGCGGTAGAAGTCCTCACAGCATTAACTCAGGACGAATCCGTTGACTCCTACGTGCGCGAGTCGGCGGTGAGTTCGTTAGGTCGTTTGGATCAAGTAATTAACTTTAAAAAACAATAGAGCAATTTGCTAGTTACATTCAAGGGCGCTGGTAATAGGTAATTGTCAAGAGTAGACTGACTCAAGAATCCAATTACCAATTACCAATTACCAATTACCAATGTCACAACTTATAACTAGCAACTTGAGTTAGATATTGCACCGACCCCATAAAGTCAATATATGGGGCGGGCAGGATGCCCACCCTCGCAAACACCAAAGTTTCTATCAAAAATCGTCGCTTTGGAATCAGAGTCCGCCGCCAGAAACCCGGTTTCTCGGTTGGCAAACACCAAAGTTTCTCTGAAAAATCGTCGGGAAAGGGAACCAGAGATATGCCTCCCAACGCTTGCGCGAACGCAGCTTGAAACTAAGGTGATAGGTTCGCAAATAAACTGGGTTTCTCTGAAAAATCGTCGCTTTGGAATCAGAGATCGCAGCTGGAAACTAAGGTGATAGGAGCGTCGCCCGTAAGTCTTGAAACTGATAAAAATTCTTGTGGGGTGGGCGGGACGCCCGCCCCTCTCCTGGAGTTAAGGTTACTTTTGCACTATCTCAACCCTAGCTAGAAAAATTGCGATACCGCCACTTATTGAGATACCCTTCGCCAATTGAAGCAACCGAGTTTTGCTCAACAGCGTGCTTTCCTAACTCAGTGATGCGCTGAGCATATCTTGCCAACTCTTGCTTAAGCAATTCGTTGTTTTCTGCTAGGGCAGTCTGAGCGTGAATTTGCTCCTCTAACTTGTTTTGTAACTCGGCAATTTGTCGATGTAAACCAGCGATGGTTTCTGCTTGAGCAGAAGATTGCCGTTCCCATTGATTTTTTAATGCCGCAATTTGTTGGTTTAAATCATTAATTTTTTCCACCCAATCCGCTGATTGCTGTTGCAAAGCAGCATAGGTTTCCTGTTGAGCAGCAGCTGCGGCAGATTGTTGCTCTAACTGATTTTGTAACCTCGCAATTTGTTGGTTCAAATCGTCGATTGTTTTGCCTTGATCCGCCGACTGTTGTTGCAAAGATCCATAGCTTTCCTGTTGGGCAGTTTTTTCGGCTGCTGCTTGAGCCAACTGATTTTGTAACTTCGCAATTTGTTGGTTTAAATCGGCTATAGTTTCGCCTTGCTCCTTTGATTGCTGTTGCAAAGCTGCATAGCTTTCTTGTTGAGCAGCATCTGCGGCAGATTGTTGCTCTAACCGCTCTTGTAAGGTCGCAATTTGTTGGTTTAAATTGTTGATTGTCTCAACTTTAGCCACCGACTGCTGTTGCAGCGTCTCATAGCTTTCCTGTTGGGCAGTTTTTTCGGCTGCTGCTTGATCCAACTGATTTTGTAACGTCCCAATTTGTTGGTTCAAATCGGCGAGCGCTTCGTTTTGAGCAGCCGCTTGTTGTTGTAAATTACTATTGCTTTCTGTTTGAGCCGCCGCTTCAGCAATCTGGTGTTGCAACCACTCTTGTAACTTCGCAATTTGTTTGTTTAAATCAGCGATGGTTTCGTTTTGAGCCGCCGCTTGTTCTTGCAAATTACTATTGCTTTCCTGTTGAGCCGCCGCCGCAACTACTTGTTGATCCAACTGATTTTGTAACGTCGCTATTTGTTTATTTAAATCGGCGATTGTTTCGTTTTGAACTGCCGCTTGTTGTTGCAAGGTAGCATTGCTTTCCTGTTTAGCCGCCGTCTCAGCCATCTGCTGTTGCAACTGATTTTGTAACGTTGCAATTTGTTGGTTTAAATCGGCGATTGTTTCGTTTTGAACTGCCGCTTGTTGTTGCCAATTAGCATTGCTTTCTTGTTGAGCCGCCGCCTCAGCCATCTGCTGTTGCAATTTGCCAATAACAGCTGATTTTTCTGCTAACTCTTGTTCTAGAGCTTGCAGCTTTTCCAGGGATACACCTTGTTCTTCTGGGGCTTTAGCCTGAGTTGGTGGTTCTAGAGTAGCAGTCGCTGCGAGCGCGCCACTAGCAGCTGGCTGTATTTCAGGCGTGGGATCTGATTTTTTAGCGGTTGTTTCCTTCTTGGCACGCGGCGCAGCTTTAGTGCGTGCAGGTTTAGAACTTTGAGTTTTTTTCGGCATTAAATTCATCTCCCAACGCATTCACAGATTGACATCCGCCTCCACTTGCAACACTGGGAATGTTCCATCTTGCAGCGATTGAGCTTTGCTGAGACTCTCCCCTCTTTGTTTTCAGCTAGTCGGGCAGGATTTAATCCTACATCGAGCTATTAGTATTTGTCAATTTTGCACAGATCGATCCGGCAAAATCAATCCGCCTTTCATCCCTCGCCAACTTTTTTATGACAAACGGTGCAAGATTTGTTGTTTACAATCAAGATTTATTTAAAATCCTCAATAATTAATAAAATTATTGTCTCAGCTATTGACTTTTTTCCATTTTGTGTTTTGAGCGTTAGGCGTTAGCGAAGCTTTCCGCAGGAATCGCATTCCGCTCCACCCAGCCTAAAAGAGCTAAACCCGTGCGTCAAATCTAGTGCGAAAACCACCGTATTTCAACCAGTATTGCTTCAAAGCATGGTGAGGCGTATGTAAACTTGCCTTTGCTCGATAAAGAATCACCTGACGATGATCGCCCATCCAAATTTTGCCAACGGGTTCAACAGATAATAAAGCACCTCCTAAAGCCGCGATGCAGTCAGAAAATCGCTCCAGTGCGCTATAATCAACCGTTTCATAAATAAAAAAATTGCCCGAACAAATCAAATGTCGGCTGCGAATCCAGCATTGCATCTTTTTTTGCGCCTGGGGTGGTAGCATAGCCGCTTTGACACGAACTTCAGTTCGCTCCTGTAATGCGTTCATAAAACTACCCCCTCAAAGTCGATCTAGAGGGAGTTCGTCAGCAAAACTGGCACGCTTTTCAAACTGCAACGGTCCAAAGGTAGATCCCCAGACTTGTTGATGGTTTTCCATATCCATGCCTCGATCTAAACTGAGCCAGGTTGTTTCCGTAATCTCTACATCGCTGATCAAATATGTCAAACACCCGTTGCGTTCGATCAAACACTTGTTACCCGGTTCCACACTTCCTCGAAACATCTCGCCCTCGCGAAAGAAAATCATCGAGCAGTGATATCGTCGTTCGATGCAGTTGGGCGTAATAGTTCTGAGAATGCTTAATTCTCTCGCCGCACCTGCGTACAGCATCGGATCGTCCAGACCATAATTTTCGATATAAATTTGGTCGCCAAAGTCAACTAATCGATGGACGCCCTGACGATAGGGACTCCACAGATCGTGGTCGTAAACTTGTTCCGAGTAAAAACCAATCCCATTAAAAAACTCAAACGGTAGCGGACGAAAAAAGATGTGAATATGGGCGAATTGTCGAGGTTTTTCAAAGGATTGCTTGTAATTGCTGAAATCCCCTGCCATCCACTGCGCCAGGGTTACTAAATCGTTTGTTTTGACTGAAGTCATAAATCAAGACGAAGAACGAATTTCCGATGAGAAAGATGCAGTCACCACTCCACTTCCAGCGCTGGTTTTGATTAGCGACACCCGAAAGCGTAAGTTTGGATTGGCAAACCAGATTTTTTCCTCAGCTGCGGCGCGGTCGTAACTTGTCAGCAGCACAAAGGTTCCGTCCTCTGTAAAGTGATAATCACCCGCCGCCGCCACGGTTTCAGCGTATCCTTGATCGCGAAGTAATTTACCCCGCTTGGGGACATCTGGATCTGGTACAGGTATCAGGACGCTAGTGCCTTTTATTTCTGCATTTTCATCCCAATCCGATTGTCCTTCCCAGGTCATGCGAAAGGGAGATACTATCTTGCTGGGGTCGATGTTATACAACTTACAAAGGTCTAGCACTGCCGGATCTTCTGGTGAGAGGGCAATGATATCGATCTCTGATTGCACGGCTTCAAAATGGCTGAAAGCCAAATGATGGGCGCTGCGCTGCGATCGCCAATGCCCTATTGAACGCTCAACAAACTCAGTAATGTCCATTTGTTTGATTAATCAACTTTCCCCACAATAACTGAGCCAAGATCCAGATCGTTACAGTGGATTGCAGCCGTTGATATTACACCTTCGTTTATCTAGCGGCAGGATTAATGCTGCCCCTACACAAACGAAGACATAAGGCTTTCCTTCACTCGCTGGCAATCCGGTAAATGAGTTTGATTGTTCGGTTTGATACAGCTGAGCCATTTCTCTCATGGTTTAATCGGAGAATGGGGAAATAGTCCGACCGCTGACTAGACTGAGGGTTCAAAGCCAAGTTTTGATACCCGTAGCAATGTCAATTAGAAATTGCACCAGGTTTCTGAATTTAAATTTGTCAGGACTGAGGCAAACAAACCCAGTTTCTCCGAAAAATCGTTAGTTTGGGAACCAGAGATCGAGGGTCGAAACCGGGTTTCTGGCAACGCCCTTGCGTCAGTCCTGTCAGTGCCAAAATACTAACAACGATCGGGTGTGAAAGCAGTTTTTTAGCACTCCTATGCGTCCGCTACCAAAAAATTCCCTTTCCTGGCAACAATAGCAGAGGCAAAACCTCTGCTATTGGGTGGGTTCGATGGCTAGACAATCTCAGTGATGCTGACAATCTTGCCGCTGGTGCGGTTAATCCGCTGAATCTGAGGAGTCATGCGATCGCCGGGAACAATATACTCCGTCCTGCTGACGCGGCGGGGGCTGTCAAATTTAGAACCTTGCACCACGATTTTGAACCGCTTTTTGTTCGCTTCACCGGAACCACCCAGATTTACATCTGCTGGTTGTATTTTATTCGAGGAGTTGGTTGCTACAGCATAAACTAATTGAGATGCTGTAACTGCGCTATCAATTTGAGCCGGACCCCGATCCAGCGCGAAGGTACGGTTATAGGTAACCTGACTCTTTCCAACTTCTGTTTTCGCCCCGCGATTGTAAGGCACAATATTTTCGCCAAAAGCCGACTGGTACTCTTCGCTGTCGATGAGGGAATCGATCTCGGCGTCGTATCCTTCTGCGACGCAACGAACGAGGTGTTGGGAAATTTCCGCCTGAGACTGGGGCGGACGTCCCAGGAAATGTTTAAAGTTCAGTTCTACAAAACGGTAGGGAGCGCACTTTTCAAAGTAGCGAGAACGATAGAATTCCGACTTACCCACTGCCCGGACAAACTCCCGCACCGAGATTTTACCATCTGCCAATTGGGATTCTGCCGTCACCAGGCGTTCGCTTTCCATGATGTGGGGATTGCCTAAAACCTGCTTATAGACTGCGCGAATAATTGCCTGCACTTCATCTTGAGTGCGGGGAGTGCGGAGTTCCATTGCTGTCATTGTTGGCATAGCTAAACTACTCCTCAAATGTTTTAATCAGAAGTCAGAATGCAAAACTCGCCCGCTCCGCGTTGCTAATTGCTAATTGCTAATTGCTAATTGCTAATAAATGATTTTTACTTACATTAGCCATTAGCCATTAGCTGCTATGCATGAGTAGGGGCGGGTTTAACTTTCATATTTCTCGGTTCTACACTTCGGGTTGGTAAAACCCGCCCCTACTTGAGTTATTAGCCATTAGCCATTAGCCATTAGCCATTAGCTAATCGCTAGGATCTTTTACACAGGCGTGATGCTGGCGATTACACCACCCTGCTTGTGAATCCGTTGATACTCTTCGGAAAGCTTATCGAACGGAACCAAGTAGACTTGATTGCTGCGGCGGAATTGGGAAATCCGGTTAACCGCTTTGGAACGGTAACCAGTGACTTCGATGCGGAAGACTTTGCCGCTTTCGCTGGCTCCCGTGCCCAGACGAACCCGCGCGCCCACTGGTGGATTGCGGAACGTTGTCCCCGGTGGAACCACTGGAGTTGGCGTTGCATTAATCACCAATGAGTTGAGCTTGGGAGTCTTACCTGCCAAGTCTGCCTTGAGAGAACTGGTGGAAGCACCCCGTACCAATTGGAAGGTATGGGTAAAGCCGATCATGTGGCTAATTGCTTCGGTCTTGTAGCCTCGGATGTAAGGCACAATGTTCTCTCCGAAGACGCTCTGATATTCGTCGCTGTCGATGTAGGAGTCGATTTCAGCTCCAAAGTCGCCCGCATCCAGAATGGCACTGTGGGCTTTCATTTCTTCGTAGCTGTTGGGGGCACGACCGAGCAAATGCCGGAAGTTCAACTCGATAAACCGATAACGAGGGCAATCTGCAAAGCGCGACAAGTAAAGATCCGACTTGGCCACAGCGCGGACAAACTCGCGGACGCTGAGTTCGCCCCGCTTAAACTGCGACTCCGGTACTGCCAGACGCTCGCTTTCCATGACGTAGGCATTGCCTAGCACTTGTCTGTAGACGGCTTTGATTAAGGTTTCCGCTTCTTCGTTAGAAGTACCGGCAAGCCACTCCAACGGGGGAGTTTCGTCAAACAGGCTAACTCCTAAGCGCGACGCTGGTCCAAAAGGCATTAAGCCAATCTCCTAGTTAAAGAAATACACCGAGATCGATTTTGCAATAGAAAGCAGACACAATTCAAACTTTCGCTTAAATTGACCGAAAGCTTCCTGCTTCTACCAAGCGAGTCGGCTCCTAACCTGTCCACAGGCGTGAATTCCGCGCTTGCCCCGCCTACTCAGATGAGAGCAAATTGATGAATTGCTTTTGCAAGCAAAAAATTTTAGGCTTCCGAGTTGCAATCAACTCTGGGAGCCGGGAAAGCCACGAGCTGTATGAGTTTCATCAACTCGATACAAAGCTGTAACGCCTTGCACTTCCCGATCTTCGTACAAGCTTGTCACTCAAAATATTAAAAATTATTGAGCTTGTTTGTATAGATTGGTTACATTTATGATAATTACTCTCATTTTGTGGTATAACCCGGAGTTCAGAGTCTGGGTTGGTTTTGCCAGGGGAATTCCTCTGAGGGGAGGCTAGGCGATCGCCAGCCGTCAAGATTAAAATTCCGCTGCGATTTGTAAAGTTTCTGAGAAAGGTTTTACTCGGTCGCGCCTGCCTGCTGTAACAGTTGTGCCGCCCTGACGGAACGGAACGATCGCTTGGCTTCGCTCAATGCCGTCGCCCCCCAGCGGGTTCTGGGACGAAAGTCCGCACCATGCGCCAGCAGCAGTTCCATCACTTCCAAATCTCCCCGTGCCGATGCCATCATCAATGGAGTCCAGTCACCCATGTTCTGGGTATTGACCGATGCTCCCCGTTCGATCAGCGCCTTGACAGCATAAAACTGCCCATTGTCAACTGCCAGGTACAAAGCCGTATCGCCAATCTTGTTGGTGGCATCAATATCTGCCCCCAAGTCAATCAAACGCCGGATAACATCCACCAGACCAAACCGAGCTACGGACATCAGCACTGTTTCTTGGTAATTGTTTTTACCAGTTATATCCGCAACTCGATCGAGCAAGGCATGGATAATATCCGAATCTCCGCGCTCCGCTGCGTACATTAGCGCAGTGTAGTTGGCATCATTTTTGACATTCACATCGGCTCCGTGCGCCAGCAGAATGTTAACTACATCCAGGTGACCCTCTGCTGCTGCCCACATGAGGGCGGTGTTGCTCTCTCCAACTGGGGTGACTCCCCCAGTCCCATTGACGTTTGCTCCTTGAGCTAAAAGAGCTTCAACTGTTTTAGCATCACCCCGAACGGTGGCTCTAATCAACTGCTGGTTTAATGAAGACATTTATGCCCCACTGCATAGTTTTACTTTAAACTTGGCGGACTATCTAATTCCTGGTCTGCAAGCCCGATAGACATCAACTAAGATCCTACTATCACTGTGAGGGACAACTATTATGGCAGTGGTCATTCCATTGAAAGCGATCGCTCTATCTCCCGGCAGCCATTTGGCGATCAACGATGTCACCTGGGAACAATATGAAGCCTTGCTGGAAGAACTAGGTGAAGAACGCCGCATTCCTAGAATTAATTATTGCCATGGAAGCCTAGAACTGATGTCACCTTCACCTGCCCAGGAACGTCCTCATCGCATTATTTCAGATATTGTCAAAATTCTACTGGATGCCCAAGGGAGAGATTGGGAAGATTTCGGTTCTACTACATTCAAGAAACCCACACAAGCTGGATTAGAACCAGACACTTGTTTCTATATTCAGAATGCGGAACGGGTGCGTTCTCTAATGCGAATGAACATGGATGAAGATCCACCCCCCGATCTGGCAATTGAAACTGATGTTACTTCTCGAACAACTTTGGAGGCATACGCAATTTTAAAAGTGCCAGAGGTTTGGATATACAACAATGAAAAACTGAAAATCTGGCTATTGCGAGATGGCAATTATTGGGAATCTGATTCCAGTTCCATATTCCCCGACTTACCGATTATCGAAATGATACCCCGCTTGGTAAAACAAGCTTTTCAAGAAGGCAGCAGCAAAATGCTGAGAGAACTCAGACAACAAATGCAACAGGAGGGCTAAAATGCCAGTCACCACACCAATTCGTCAGATTCAGCTAAAGCCGGGAAGTGTTGTGATAATTCCCCACATTAATTGGCAAGAGTTTGAGCAAATTTTAGAAGAGTTAGGCGAAAAACGCAGCACCCGCATCGCATATAGCCAAGGAACATTAGAAATCATGTCACCCTTACCGCAGCACGAAAGAGCAATTGTCGTTATTAGCGACTTGGTTAAGACATTGTTGCGGAAGCAGCAACGCCCTTGGGAATCACTACGCTCTACCACATTTAAGCGCCAGGGAATCGCCGGGATTGAGCCAGATGACTGTTTCTATATTCAGAATTATCGGGCGATTATTGGCAAAGATAGAATCGATATAGAGATCGATCCTCCTCCTGATTTGGCAATTGAAAGCGATCTCACTTCCAAGACAGAAACAGATGCCTACACAGCTATAAAGGTTCCGGAGTTATGGATATATGGGGCAGGTAAGTTCGTTATCAATTTGCTGCAAAATGATGAGTATGTCGAGTCAATCGCGAGTCCGACATTTCCAGATTTGCCAATAACCGATATCATTCCCAGAATGGTTGAGCGAGCAAGGGAAATCGGTATGTATCAAGTGTTGCTGGAATTTGAAGCATGGTTGGATGCTAGTTTAAGATGTGAGTAACGCTTCACGCACCCACTGCCGAAATGCTCTTCTTGCTGCACTAGATCCCTCTGTCTCGCTCAATTTCAAAAACTGTAAAATTCCCTCAATAATAGGCAAGTTTCCAAATGTCGGGCTAGTTTCTACCCGCACATATTCGCCTTCACCCAAGACGAATACTTGCAACTTGCCATTTGCATAACACCAGAGTTCCGGCACACCTAAAGCCAGATAAGCTGAAAGCTGAGTCTTTGAAGTTACGTCTATTTCAATTGCTAAATCTGGTGGTGGATCGACTGACAGATTCAGCCTTCGCTTTCCGATCATTCTGCGAGCATTTTGGAGATAAAAACAGGTATCTGGTTCTAAACCTGCTGCCATTTCCGGACGTTTAAAGGTTGTCGATCCGTAAGATTGCCAGTCCAGTTCTAACTCATCAAGCAGCAGCTTAACCATGTCGCCGATCAATTCTTTATTAACTTCATGTTCTGGTAACGGCATCCGAATCTCTAACACCTCCTGAAAATAGGCAACTCGTGCAGCGCGATGCTCTCCCAGTTCATCTAAAATTGCTTCAAATTCTGCCCAACTAATATCGCGCAATGTCAAGTACTGCCCTGGTTGAACGTCGATCTGACGCAGTTGTAGTGTTACGACCATTGCATCCTCCGTACCGTTTGCGGATGTTTGTTTACTATAATATCGGGATGGTGAATGCTCCAGCGCTTCACCCTAACGGGTAGAAGCGTGGCGTCTTAATCCACTACTATGGAGCTACGAGGCTCCCACAGTAAAGACAAAGTAACAGGCATTCTCTGTTTGTCGGAGGAACTTTCGCCATCCAACAACCGTCCGTCCTTGCGGCGGGTCAGTTTAAGTTTGTATGCCCAGTATCGGGCAGCAATGTTATAGCTAGCACAAAGGTCACAATTGTACCGCTTACCCGTTTTAAAAGTGGCGTTAGAATAATTGGACTTATCGCGAGAAACTTGCCCTGAGCCATCATAAGCCCAGCTTGATGTCCCTCGTGGATAAACATATTCCGTTGTTCCACCAACTTCTTCAAACTTTTGCTCGACAAGTTTCACCAATTTCCGATGCAACCAACCGTGAAACCTCTGTTTCAAGGTTGAACGCTTACGCCCACCTTTAGGTTTCCAGTTTTTAAGCTGCTCGAAAACTATTACACTTGCTCCATTACCCACGGCAAAATTAACAATTTTCCTTGAAACTTGTTGGGCAAGGTTTTGGTTGATATGTCGAGCTTTACGGTACAAGGAATTGCAAAATCCCTTGTGTAGCTTTTTTGTTAGTCGTGCTTTACGACTAACGCGTTTAAACAGTCGGTCACGATGGTCTATGTCGGCTGCTGGATGCAAAAACTTCCTCGCAGTCACAGTGCCATCACTTCCGACAATACTTGCTGTTGCCAAGGTATTGATGCCAATATCAACAGCACAAACCCTGTCGCCTTGAAGTTTATCTGGCTTAAGTCCAAATGGAACGCTAAGATAAACACCTCGATGGTTAACCATCAAGTAGGGAGACAGGGTTTTGCTATGAGATAGAAGATGTCTGTCTCGCTTGGTTTTTATGGCGATAGGTTCACTCCATACCCAATCTGAACTATTCCAAATCTTAATCTGGGTAGTTTCCAAATTGTTCCCAAACAAAAGGCATTGCCCTCGGTACAGAGCAGGATAACAACCGGCTTCTGGGTTAAGTCTTGGAGGTCTAGCATCTCGTCTTTTTCTGATACCCGATTGCCACTCTTGATAACGAGTAACAAAGGACGATACTTGTCCACAGACAAATTCAATCGCCGCTCGTCTTAGGTAGCTAGGAAACTTATAGAAACGCTTGCCGAAATATTGATACTTGGGGTTAGGGTTAGATTTGGTCTTGTGAATGAGTCGTTCAACTGCACTGCACTAACTTTTAGCAGATTTGATTTCTACCCAATGACCATACACAACGTAAGTTAACGCTTTACAAAATGCACGGTACTGAGCAACCGTTGCCGCCAGATGTTCGGTCGTCTGGCGACTAAGCTCGAGAAACCATCGGTCAGTCCGTACAATTGATTGAACCATGCAATGATTATAGCCGTGAATCAAGACAAAACGTTAAAACTGAAATCAAGAAATCACATGACATTCAGATTGTGTTACCACTTGATTCTGACACTGAAGTATCGGAAAGATATCCTTACCCAGGAAATGCAAGATAGGTTGAAGCAAATCCTTACCACTTTGTTGGTGAAATGGGAATGCGAACCCATTGAGCTAGGTGGGGAAGGCGACCACATCCACATTCTGTTTGATGCTTATCCAGGACTAAACCTTGTGAACTTCATCAAAAACCTGAAGGCTGTATCGTCCCGCCACATGAGGAAAGAGTACAAAGAATACCTGGAAAAACATCTTTGGGGTGGCGAGTTCTGGAATGATGGCTCTACCATTATTTCTGTTGGAGCTAGCGCCAGTATTGAGGTGTTGATTACTTATATTAAAAATCAAGGTAAAGCCGATAAACCCTGACCGCCGCTAACTACCGCTTCATGCTTCCCATAGAAGCGTAGGATGCGCGGCGGAATTTTGCTCAAATTCGGAAGGATTTTAGGCGCTCGATTAGATGGTCAAAATAGGGTGCGATATGCCTCCGGCACGCTGACGCGATCGCATCTTCCCCTTCCCCATCTATCCGCTTCAAACTAGCCGTTTTAATCCCTTCCAATCCCACTACCATCGCCTCCAAAGGCACTTGTAATTCTTGATACAGCATTTTCATATAATGCAAACCTGTATCGCTTGTATATTCAGCGTTATTCCCAGCAATTCCGTAAGTAATGCAGCGCAGAAAGTGCCAAAAATCACGCCAACAAGCTTCGGCTCGCGGGGCGGGGTATAAACCGCCACCGGGTTGAGTAATATCGGGAAAGGTTGTGAGGACAACTTCTCTAGCTTCGTCTACGATTTCGGTGACGCGATCGCGCAACAGTTTCGCTACGCCAATCAAATCTGAAGTTGCGGGAGAAAGATTCTGGATCTGCTGCAAATCTTCATCGGTGAGATATCTTCCCTCATCATCTGCTGCTTGGAATAGGGGGATAATCCCAGGTGGATGCGTCGCTTCCCAGCCTGAAAAACTGACAATTCTGGCTTTTTTAATCAGTTCTTTAACTGCTTCGCTGAGTGCAGGGTTCATAGTTCAATATCCGCTAATGGAGCTTTTGGTCTACAAGTTCACGATACACTGAATATCATCACAGGTAACTAACTGGGAAGCACACTCTAAGAAAACTCCTGCTCAATCATTTTTCTAATCTCTGCATTTAGCTCAGGAACTTTGTTGGTGACAACATCCCACACAATATCGTAGTCAACGCCAAAATAGTTATGAATTAATCTGTCACGCATTCCAGCAATTGCTCGCCAATCAATGGCACTGTACTTTTGACGCAATGGATTTGGCAATTGTTTAACCGCCTCACCAATCACCTCAATACTGCGTACATAAGCTCGTTTCAATGTTTCATCTTCCACAAAGGTAGCTTTGTCTAACCCCACTAGAATTGGCTATGATATAGGCTGTCTCGTCGAGGATGTGCTGTAGATACTCACGTGCCGACGGAGACATATTCAACCTCGCGCAAAATGTGCGGACCAATATAAGGACTTAATGACTCGATAGTAATAAGGTCAACTGCCCTATCGAAAATATCTTCCAGAAAAAATGACAACTGCATGAAGTTATCAAATGTTTTTTTCTCTGGCTCAAAGACAACAAGAATATCGACATCGCTTTCAGCGTGGATATCTGTATCCCGGACAAAGGAACCAAAAAGTCCACAACGTTCAACACCAAAACGTTGTAATTCTTGTTGATGCTCTCGGAGAAGAGATATCACTTTATTTTTAGTTTGTACAGGCATCGCTTGCTGCGCCAACCCATCTGTCTTTGAGTTTATCACAGTCCCATTTTTGAGCAGATATGCGAGCCTGTTTTTTGTTTTCATCGCTATCTTTGTTCAGTAACTAGGGTAAGGCTATCCCACTTTCCTTTGTCGTCGTAGGTGCGAATCATGCGCTGGCGTAATCTTGGTTGAATTAACCAGCTTACTTCCATAAAAAAGGGATGTCCTGGGGTAATCTGAATTGGACAGGTTGAAGCTGCGCCATCGGGCAATAACAAAATCTGATATTGTTGGGAATTTTGCTCAAAATTGAGGCACAATTGATTGCTGTTCTCTGCTATTTTGAGCGGATAATCTGTTTCCTCACCCGATGAAAGTACGAGCTGGTTTTCGCTGAGGCGATCGCACTTAAAGCTAGTATTAGCAGTAACCGATGGACGCCCATCTAGATACAGGGTGACGGCTTCTCCCTCCCATTCGCCCAGAAAGTCCTCGAGGGCTAACGGTGGACGTTCTGGGGCTGTTGTTCCGACTCGTCGCTCTCGCACCAAGGTTAGCTTAAATAGCTGGCTATTGGCGGCATCAAACTGTTGAATCAGACGCATTCGGCGATCGCTTTCTTTAAAACCAAACTCGGCACCAAAGAGAGTTCCAGTAGAAAAGTAGGGCGAACCTTCGCTAAAAGCACCAGTCTCAAAAAATAAAGCCCCGGCACTCGGCGCACTGAAGTCGAAAGCCAGTTCCTGGGGCTTTAATTCGGATGAACCGGGGGCGGTAGGATAGTAGCGACGCAAAGCCAGGTGAATGGTTTGATTTTCGTTCACCCCTGTCAGCGAAATTACACTGGGAATATCATCAATGATTTCTCCCTGGGGCGAGAGGTGAGTAAATGACCCCTCCCACTCTCCCAGATTTTCCAGTACGCAGTCCCATTGCTTTTTCATCACCAGTCGTCTGCCTCTGTTTTGCGCTCAAGTTGAGAAATTGCCAACTTGAGTACCTGCTGCACCGCCGTTTCTGATTCTTGGGATAATGCGGCTTGCAAAGGTACTATAGCTGAGCGATCGCCTACTTTCATCAACGCCAGCGCCCCTGCTTTGCGGGTTTCCCAATCATGATGATGCAATAATTCTGCCAGGTTGGGAATTGCCGGTTGATAAGCTAAGTTACCCAACACCGCTGCTGCTTCGCATCGCACGTTCGCGTCTGAGTCGGTGAGGGCATTTACCAAAAGGTTGAAAGCTTGGGGTTCGGGGGATTCCTGGGCGACTTTAGCGATCGCACCCACCACCGCCCCACGTACTTCTGGCGAATCGGATGCAATTGCTGGATAAATATACTCTTTTGCCTCTGATCCAATAAATGCCAGCGCCCATGCGGCATGACCTTTAGTCGCTTCTGAATTTTCTGGCGCCGCTAAAATTTCCAACAATACCGGCACTGCTGCTTCTCCTGTCCGCGCCAGCGCCCCTACCGCCGAACCTTGGACAACCGTATCCTCATCGTTTAAGAACGCATGTACCAGGTTGGGGACGGTTTTTGGATCTGCGAGCAAGGTCAGGGTTTTAGCACTAGCTCGCCGCACCACCACATTTGGGTGATTTGCCAGCGCTTCCAGCAAAAAAGGGGTTGCTGGTTCGCCAATTTCACCCAAAGTCTGTGCGAAACTCAACCTGACTAACCCGCGCGTATCTCCCAGACACTCCACCATCTGCTTGAGGAGTTGATGGTTATCGGGGTCGAAGGTTTCCAAGTCTAATTGTTCCTTGACTGATGCCAACAAAGCATCGGTTTCTGCGTGGGAAAGCGGCACAGGATTCTCCCCGGATTGAGTCTCAAACTTGAGCGAATTACTCATTGACAATCACCTATCACCCATGCTTAAAAATATTTTCAATTCTTCAGGACTGACGCCAAGAAACCGGGTTTCTAGGAAAAATCGTGGATTTGTCAGGTAAATATCGGCGAAGAAACCCGGTTTCTGGCCTCGTCGTGCGTGGATCCTGTTCTTTTTACCACACCCTAGAGGCACGGCCTAGATAGGGTTTGGGGCTGCACTACAAGACTGTTAATGCCGTGCCAGTACTAATTAATTACCAGTAGTTAGAGCAGTCTGAAGCTCGCGAAGTTGGCTGATAATGGCATCAATTTTGGCAAGTTCGGGTTCGATTTGAGCCATTGCAGCTGCTTTCATCACCTTAGCCCGTTGCGCCGTTGCCAGAGTCTCGTTGAGCAAACGTTCCCGATATTGTTCAAATTCTTCGATCGTCTCTGCCAGTTCTTCAGGGGTTGCCTGGTCTATTGGAGTGAGTTCTGAGGTTTCAGACATTTCCGTTCTTTCCTAAATCGGTATCTATAAAATAAAGAGTCTATTTCAGATTTTCTCAGATCCCGTCGCCAACGGGCTAACCTTTTTGAGTTGCTATGGATATTCAAGAAATCGAAACTTCGCTCAATAACCCTGATTTTCAGTATCGGCTCAAAGCAATCGCTGCCCTCAAAGACTATACCCCAGAGGTAGCCGTTCCCCTACTCACCAGCAAACTCCACGATGATGAATTCCTGGTGCGAACCTTCGTTGCCAGGGAACTCGGCAAGCAGCAGACGGCGGAATCTTTCGCCGCACTGCTGGAAATGATCAAATTCGACAATACCCCAAACGTGCGGGCAGAGGCAGCCAATTCCCTGTCTTTGTTTGGCAAGGTGGCTGCATCCCATCTAGTTCTCGCCTTTTGCCAGGATGACCACTGGCTGGTGCGTCGCAGCATTTTGCCCGCCCTAGTTGAACTCGAATGTCCCAGGGAACTGTTGGAAGTCTGCATCGAAGCCTTAGCTGGAGAAGATGCAGGCGTCCAAGAAACTGCCGTCGATGCCCTGGCTGCATTAGCACAAACCAGTCAGCAAGATGCCGCCATGTCTCGATTGCTGGAATTGGTGAATTCCGACTCGGAACAGATTCGCCTCCACGTTGCTCGTGCGCTGAAGCATTTTGACCATCCGCAAGCCAAAGCAGCTCTGAGTCAACTGCGGCAAGATTCGGATCATCAAGTCGTCGCCGCTGCCTTAGAAGACTTGCTCTAACAACAAACTCTGCCTTTTGACGCACAAAAATCCCCCTCTTGGGTACTGTCTCGCCCAAAGGTGGGGATTTTATCGTTTAAATAGACTTGTTTGAATTTTCACCAGAACTTCATACAACCTCGGAAGCCCGCTACTCAAGGCTTTTGCCTTGCTATCATCAAGGAAAAATTGCCATTATATCACATCAAGGCCAAAAAGTATAAATTCTTACAGAATTTAACAGTTTGTCTGCCAGAATTCTGGAAGAAAGATTTAGAATAGCGAAAACCAGTTTTTCAGCTCATTTTTAGGAGGTAACTTATGTCTAGCAACCATCCCGGTCAAATGACGTGGAAAGCCCCAGGTGCAACGGAGTGCGTACTACACTTGCGACGCAGTCCTTCAGAACCTTGGCGGCACTATAAGGAATTCCCGGAGTACGTTTTGCCAGATCCACCCCATTTTTCCGAAGGGTACGCCACGTTTCTGGCACTGCTAAAAAAGAACTGGCAAGCAGTGAAATCCTCGTAAAGCAGCTCTTTTATCTGAGTACCTGCATTACAAAAATCCTCAGAACCGCAGCAGTACAGGAAGCGATCGCTTTTTCCTTCGCATTTTTGCATCTGTTTGAATTCAAGCGATCGTGACTTGCTTCTTTCCCATCTTTTCTCAAAATCCTAGTTTCTCCGGTTGATCCAGTCTTCGCCACCTGGTAACTGTACTAAATGTTCTTCAATAACCGCTGGTAATTGTTTGGCAGAATGTGTATAAGTCAGGTCAATTAGTTTTGTGGCGATTTGAAACAGTAGAAGTTTATCTAACATTTCTGATAGTTGAGAACGGGTAAATTGTCCGTTCATAACTTCTTCACTTGCGTCTGCGATCGCCTTCTCAATTACTTCTTCCTCAATTAAATTTTCCCATTCATCAGGATTGATGTAATAAGAAGTTTTATTTTCTTTGACATTCACTTCTTGAATTTCTAAAATTGAATTGCGAATTGATGCTGCCCAAGAGTTAGTTAATCTTTTTTCGACTTGGTTTTTAATCAAGTGAATTAGTAAAACTCTCAAAAATGCTTTTATTTTACGCAGAATTTCCTTTTTACTCATAGCTTCTAACTCATCTACGATCGCTAAAGCATCGCTGTAGCGTCCTTCTAAGATACTGGATCTTAAATCTGTAAGTTCTTGCGTCATATTTATTTACCTCTTTAGCTTAGTTCATTACTTAGCTGCACTGGAGGAAGGGGCGATCGATTGAAATTGACATCTTTTATACTTTATCCCAAGGGCTAGCTAAGCCAAAGCAAACTCAGTATATTTCCGCTCTTCTGGCGGATGAAACCCCAAAACAATATCCCTAGCCGGAACTCCCAACCTTAATAACTCAGTTGCAATTCCTTCTTCTGTTGAATCTTCTTCAATCCAGATTTTCTCATTCTTAATCCGAATATGAGCCTGAGTATTTCTAATGTGTTTTTTGCCTTCCCAACCCAAAAATAACCAAATATAGTGATCGTTCTTTTCGTCAAATATCAAACAACTTTCATCAGTGAGATTTGACGAGCCTGAAACCCAATCGTGATATTCAGTTAATATTTTTTTAATTAAACCTCTGTACTGTTCTAATTGAGCCATTGTAAAATCTCCTCCTTTTTTATATCAAAAACAATTAACAGTATTTGATTGAGCTTGATAACCTCTTGGATAGAATCTCTTTTAAAGAAATTCTCGTAAGCTTGTTCTGAAACTGCTAGGTAAAGTTGATACTCTGGTTCAGTTAAAGTAATAAAGTTTCTATATAAAATATATTGACCAAGAGCCGTTTCAAAATCTCTGAAAACTGAAGCACTTAAAAAACTTTTAACTTCCACAACAATTTTTCGTTGATTCTGGGTCGCAGCAATTAGCTTTTCAGCGGCGAGATCGGCAAATAATTCAGCATCTTTATATTTAATTGTATAGGGATCGGCTGTAATTGTCCAGCCATCTTTAATCAGCGCTTTTTTTACGGTATCGTGGTAGATATCTTTAGCAGGCATTGGGCGAAATGGATTGAATAGACAATTCTAGCAAGCTTTACTAATTCTATTTCATTTTAACTTATATTTTTTGTCTAGCGCAGTCTTGACTCTACTTCGTCCAGAGGCAAATCTAGAACTTGGGCAATTTGTTCTGCTGTTAAGCCAATTTTTACCAATCGCGATATTGTTGGCAGTTTAGCTAGTTTTCGAGCATTTTCAGCAAGCAAGCTAAAATAACAGGACTTACGCTCATATTCCGGGTTTCTGGCTGCGATCTTTCCTTGCCAAACCGAAGATTTTTCACACAAACAAAGGTGATTTGCCGCGCGAAGATCCTAGAAACCGGGTTTCTGGCTGCGATCTTTCCTTGCCAAACCGAAGATTTTTCACAGAAACAAAGGTGATTTGCGTAAGTCCAGATCAATTAACCATCAAACTCTGGCGCGTAGTTCTACGAGTAAAGGCATTCCAAACATCCAATTCGCTATCAGGACGGCTCAGCAACATGTTTCTAATCTTCTCGCTCAATCCTTGAACGCGACTAAAATCTGCCCCGGCAATGCTATTCAATTGCTCAATTTCAACCCCAGTGAAATCGGCGGCTCGCAAATCCGCTCCTTGCAAATCTACGTTATTCAATCGCACATTTCGCAAGCAAGCTCCCGTCAGATAAGCGAGGCGTAAATCTGCACCGCTCATGCGCGCATTTTGTAAATTAGCCCCAGTCAAGTTGGCGCCGCTGAGGGATGCGCCAATTAAATTTGCACCTTCTAAATCGGCATTTTTCAAATTAGCAGTATTTAGCTGTGCGCCGGTGAGATTGGCTTTTGGCCCAATTGCTCCTAAACTTTTATAAGCAAAATCTTCGGGCCAAATCGTTTCTAGATCGTATCTAGCTGCTTGTAATTTGGCTCCCTCTAAGTTCGCACCGCTGAAATTGGTATTTTGCAATTGCGCCCGATATAAAAAAGCACCTTGTAAATTCGCATTTGTTAAATCTGCCCCCTGCAAGTTAACCCGCCGCAAATCTGCACCCCCCAGGTTGGCTTCACTTAGGTTTGCACCGCTGAGGTTGGCTCCAATTAAATTTGCCTGACGCAGATTGGCTCGTTGTAAATCCTGACCTCTGAGATCGATTTGATACAAATCTTGGTTGGGTACTATACCCGTTTTGAGAGCGATCGCAATCGAAGACTGGCTTTCTAAGAGAGAATTATCCACACTATTTGGTTAAAATTATGATTCCAAAGTCATTTTACCGACACTTGAGGTAACAAATGCCCCCGATCTTCCCCACGACGATGATGGACTTTTTTCGCAAGAGTGAGGGTACTTGGTTTACCCAGCGCAGCGTACACCATTTCGATCTGTCTGCGGATCAGTCTGGAGAATCCAACCTCATCGTCCAAGTTGTGGAACGAGATGACCCTAGAGTCAGTACAATTTGTCAGCAGCAGGGCATCGATCCTGCCCTGGCGATGGGGGGCGCTAGCTTTATGTGGCAGGAAAATCAGGACGATCGCGAACCAGATCCGGATCGGGCAGCAGTACTGGTTGATGTGCCAGATGATACCAGTCTGTTGTCGGGGAAATTAATTCGCGATCGCGGCTACATAGAAAGAATGCCAGTCATCAGTCGCTACTGGTTTGGCAAGGACGGCATTTTGACCATCGATACCGAATACGACAACAACCAGGGACAAGAACGCTGCTGGTTTCTTACGGATGACTTTCGCGTCCGCGTTAGCACCGTGCGAACGATGGATGGCGTTTACCTGATGACCTATTGCTCGGAGCGGCGTTGCGTATCCGAGGCGACGTTGGAGCAAATGATACAGAAAAATTTGGCAAGGGCAGCCGCACATTAAGACGATCTTTAAAATTTGTTACTTCCTGGGGCAGAAATGTGACAGGGTGTTTCCCAATCCCCTATTGTCAGAGGAAGTCTTAAAAGATGGGTCAAGCTCAATGTACAAGCCCTTCCTGGAACATTTAGAAAGCGAATTATTTAACAGATTTGATTTACGCGATCGCGCAATCCCTGCGGGGCTGGAGTATAAGGTAAGCGATCGCGGCAAAAACCCGGCAACGATCCAAAGCTGGTGCTACCAGTGTCCAGAATTGAGGAAAATTCGCTATACCTACATTGATGCGGGGGCTAGCGCCCAAATTCTCAACAGCGTCATTTATCCCAGCCATCATTACGACTTACCGCTGTTGGGAGTAGACTTTCTCTCGTTCGGCAAAGTCAAAAATTTGGTGGTGCTAGACTTTCAGCCATTGTTTCAGGATGAAGCGTATCAGCGCCAGTATATTGAACCACTGAAATCGCTCCACGCTCAATACCCGGATCTGGCACAGGGACTGGAGATGAAATTTTACGATGCGAATCAGTATTTCTCCAAGTATCTGCTGTTTGCCAAGACTGATGTCGAAACTGTGGAGACGCGCCTATTTGCAGCGTTTAAGGACTATTTGAATTTGTACTGGCAACTGTTAGATGAGGCGAAACCTCTGACAGATCCAGAAGATATTCAGCGCATCGTCAAAGCCCAAAAAGACTACGACCAGTATAGTGCAGAGCGCGATCCGGCAAGTGGACTGTTTGGCAGTTATTTCGGTCATGAATGGGCAGAACGCTTTCTTTATGAGTTTTTGTTTGAAGACGCAGCGCCGCTATCAGTCAGTGCTGGCAAAAAGTAGTTGTGGTAATTGGTAATAGCTAATTGCTAATTGCTAATCGCTACTTGTTACTGCAATTACCTATTACCAATTACCCATTACCAATTACCCATTACCTATGACTTTATATCAACCGTTTTTGGATTATGCGACGTCTTATATGCGATCGCGCTTAGACCTCGGTTCCTATCCCATCCCAGAAGGTTTCGAGTACAAAAGCGCGATTACCGGCAAGGGCAAGCATCAGGAGGAAGTCATCACCACCAGTCATGGTTTTACTGCACCGAAATTGCGACAGATTCGGGCAGCTCACGTCCAGGGTGGTCAATCACTCCAAGTGCTTAATTTCGTCATTTTTCCCCAACTGAACTACGATCTGCCATTTTTTGGCGCAGATTTGGTCACGTTGCCGGGAGGACACTTAATTGCCTTGGATATGCAACCTTTGTTCCGGGACGATCCGGATTATCAGGCAAAATACACTACGCCGATTTTGCCCATCTTCCAAGCATATCAGCCGCATCTACCTTGGGGCGGAGATTTTCCTGAAGAAGCCCGCCCTTTTTTCTCCCCAGCTTTCCTTTGGACTCGCCCCCAGGAAACAACTGTGGTGGAAACCCACGTGTTCGCGGCGTTTAAGGATTACCTCAAGGCATATTTGGATTTTGTCGAACAGGCAGAACCCTTGACGGATGCTCAATCCCTGGCAGCCATCGAGCAGGCGCAACTGCGCTACCTGCGCTATCGCGCAGAGAAAGACCCCGCACGGGGCATGTTCAGGCGTTTCTACGGGGAAGAGTGGACAGAAGAATACATTCACGGCTTTCTATTTGACCTGGAGCGAAAGCTGGCAGAATGCCGTTTGTCTTGAACAGACAAAAGAGAGCAACGGAAGACGCTCCTGACACGGGGACAAGAAGAATGTTTCCACCAGTCTCTCCGCGTCACCCCGTCACCCCGTCACCGCGTCTTCTTCCCTCGCCTCACCCCGTCTTCTTCCCCCGCGTCTTCTTCCCTCGCGTCACCGCGTCCCCGTGTCACCGCGTCGCCCGTCATCTTGTTAACTTTGGCTTTGCGAATTAATTGAGCGATCGTGCGAGATAAGGAGAGTCCCGCTTCTTCGGCGAGCTTCTCCAGCTTCTCCCTTTCCAGGTCATCCAATGAAACGTTTAGCCGACTTTTCTTCTTTGGCACGGTGCAAAAGTGATGTAACTGTGGTACCTATTGCCAAGCTTAAAAGCTCGACAGCATCTGCATTGTTACCGTTTGTAACAAAACATTGTTAATAATTCGTAACGAACAAAACGCACGTTCTCATTGTATAAAGAATGTTGAAAGGCAAAAGAGACGGATGCGCGCAAGCTCAAAGCTAAGCTCAAAGATGGCTCGGGGAGACTTGTGATCGTCTGAACCTCAGTTTGAGGTGTTCTCAGATTGGTTACAGGATGTTGCAAAAGCAGTAACATGTTGAAACAAGTAAGCCTTTCAAAACTGCCCAGGCAGGCAAAAATCACTTACAACTCAAATCGGTTGTAAGACCAGATCGTAACTCAAACAACCCAATTAGGAGATCAAAAATCATGCTAGATGCATTTGCTAAGGTTGTTTCTCAAGCTGACGCACGGGGCGAATACCTGAGCAACGCTCAACTCGATGCCCTGAGCGCAATGGTTGCAGATGGCAACAAGCGTGCGGATGTTGTAAACCGCATCACCAGCAATGCCTCGGCGATTGTTGCTAACGCAGCTCGCGCTCTGTTCGCGGAACAACCCCAGCTGATCGCTCCTGGTGGCAATGCTTACACCAGCCGTCGGAACGCTGCTTGCCTGCGCGACATGGAAATCATCTTACGCTACGTTACCTATGCAATCTTCGCTGGAGATGCTAGCGTACTCGACGATCGTTGCTTGAACGGTTTGAAAGAAACCTACTTGGCATTGGGAACCCCCGGTGCTTCCGTAGCAGTAGGCGTGCAAAAAATGAAAGATGCAGCAGTAGCAATTGCGGGTGACCCCAACGGTATCACCAGAGGCGATTGCAGCGCTCTGATGGCAGAAGTTGCTAGCTACTTCGATCGCGCTGCTTCAGCAGTTGCTTAATCAACAATCGTCATTAGTCGCGGGTCATAAAAGGTACAAATGACCAAAGACAAATGGCAAACTCTGTTTGAACTAAAAGTTTGTAAAACAATAGGGAGATACGAAATCAATGAAAACCCCCCTCACTGAAGCAGTTTCAGCCGCCGATTCTCAAGGTCGTTTCTTAAGCAGCACCGAACTCCAAATTGCTTTTGGTCGTTTCCGCCAAGCTAGCGCTAGCTTGGAAGCTGCTAAAGCACTGACCAGCAAGGCTCAATCTTTGACTGACGGTGCAGCCAATGCGGTGTACCAAAAGTTCCCCTACACCACCTCGATGCAAGGACCCAACTACGCTTCTACCGCAACTGGTAAAGCGAAGTGCGCCCGCGACATCGGCTACTACCTCCGCATGGTCACCTACTGCTTGGTTGTAGGCGGCACAGGCCCAATGGATGATTATTTGATCTCCGGTTTGGCAGAAATCAACAGCACCTTTGAACTGTCTCCCAGCTGGTATGTTGAAGCTCTCAAGCACATTAAAGCTAACCACGGTCTGAGTGGCGATCCCGCTGTAGAAGCAAACTCCTACATCGACTACGCGATCAACGCTCTGAGCTAAAGAACTTACTTAGCCCGGTAAGGTGAGCAGCTAAGCGCTGGATTGGCGAAGAGTTGTTCAGCTTACCGGGCAGTTTTATTCAAGACTAAGTTCGTTAAATGCCTTGGAAACGTTGTCAGATGGGCAGTTGAAAAGGAGAGGCAAAAATGGCGATTTTAGCGGGAGAAAGACTGGGAATTGCACCCAGCGAAACGTCAGCATGGATAGAACTGACCCCCGAACTCAATTCAGAAGATGTCGAGGTGGCGATCCGCGCTGTATATAGACAAGTATTGGGCAATTCCTACGTAATGGAAAGCGAGCGGCTCGCTGTTCCGGAATCCCAACTTAAGCGCGGCGAAATTTCAGTGCGCGAGTTTGTACGGCAAGTAGCAAAATCGGATTTGTACCGGTCGCGGTTTGTTGATAATTGCTACCGTTACCGCACGATTGAGTTGAACTTCAAACATCTGCTTGGTCGCGCTCCAAATGACTATAGCGAAATGGTGGCTCACAGTCAAATTTTGGACGCGAGCGGGTTTGAAGCAGATATTGATTCCTACCTTGACAGCGACGAATATCAACAGAATTTTGGTGAAAATATAGTCCCCTACCATCGGGGCTTTCAAACACAAGTTGGTCAGAAAAATGTCGGCTTTAGCCGCATGTTCCAACTGTTCCGGGGATATTCCAATAGCGATCGCGCCCAAAAACAAAATCAAGGAAAGCTGACGCGGGAAGTAGTTCAGAATCTGGCGTCACCCATCTACCCAGCTTCCAGCGGGTCGTTGACTGGCGTTTCGAGTGGTAGCCGTGGCAGCAGTACTTACAGACTGCAAATAATGCAACCACCTTCGGCAAACTCGGCAGTACTCCGACGCGCGACTAGCGAAGTTATTGTTCCCTTCGAGCAACTGTCTAGCAAGTTGCAGCAACTGAATCGTAAGGGCTTCAAGGTAATGAGCATCACGCTGTCTTAAGCTGCGGGCAAATGTCATAGTTCGGTTGCGCTAGAACGCTATTTAAATGCAAGGCACAATAAATAGCGATCGCTAATATCGATTCCGTTTAGTTGGTCATAGTTGCATTGACCATGACTAATTAAACGGAAGCGATATAACTCGTTTGTTAATAAGGAGATTTTTCAATGGCTATCACAGCAGAAGCCTCCCGGCTTGGAACATCTGCTTTTAGCGATCAGTCCCCCGTGGAACTGCGTAGTTTGGCAGATGCCCCGAAAGTGATTGCATCTGTCTATCGTCAGTTGTTGGGTAACGACCATTTAATGGCAGCGGATCGGCTCAAGAGTATTGAATCGCTGCTGGCAAACGGCAAGATTACAGTGCAAGAATTTGTCCGGCAAGTGGCAAAATCGGAACTGTACAAGAAAAAGTTTTTCTACAACAGTTTCCAAACTCGCACGATTGAGTTGAATTATAAGCACTTGTTGGGTCGCGCACCCTATGATGAGGCGGAATTCACCTACCACTTGGACTTGTATCAAAACAAGGGCTACGACGCAGATATTGATTCCTACATTGATTCACCCGAATATCAGGTGAACTTTGGGGAAAATATTGTGCCCTATTATCGCGGATTCAACACCCAAACCGGACAAAAAACGGTAGGATTTAGCCGCATGTTCCAGCTGTATCGCGGCTATGCAAATAGCGATCGGGCTCAGTTTGGGGGTAACGCTCCCCACCTGGCTACAGAGTTAGGGCGGAATTCTGCAACCCCCGTGCTAGCACCTGGTAGCCCCGGCTTTGGCTATCGTCCTTCTACCAAGGGCAACACACCCAACAGCGCCTTTGGTGGTTCGGCTATCTATGGCGATCGCCGTCTATACCGGGTAGAAGTCACTGCCCTGCTGACGCCCCAATATCCGCGCGTGCGCCGCAGCAACAAAGCCGTAGTCATCCCCTACGATCAGCTATCGGATTATATGCAACGGGTTCAGCGCGAAGGTGGCAAGATTTCCAGCATCACGCCGCTGTAGTCTTTAATAGTTAATGAAGCGAGGCAGAGCCTCTCCTACCTCGTACCCAGGCTCTTGCCAGGGTACGAGATAGGGAGGCTCTGCCTCAGGTGTTTGCAGCTTGCCCGGAGAAGAAAATGTCTGAGTTGGAAAATCTGGAAGCATTTGAAGCGGATGCATCGGCAAACGGTGAGTCTTTAACCATCCTTGCAGCGATCGCCAATTTAACCGGCACGGATCGGGGTCAGCGGTATTATGCTGCTTGGTGGCTGGGTCGATTTCGCGTCCGCACTCCGGAAGCCGTCGATGCTTTAATTGCTACTCTGTCGGATGAAAGCGATCTTACCCCCGATGGCGGCTACCCACTGCGGCGCAATTCTGCCAGGGCGCTGGGTAAATTGGGAGATACACGCGCAGTTCCAGCATTAATCGAATGTTTGGATTGCACAGATTTTTACGTGCGGGAAGCGGCGGCGCAGTCGTTGGGAATGTTGGGCGATCGTGCAGCCGTGCCAAAATTAATGCAACTGCTGGATGGGGGATTGGAAGCAGCACAACCAATTCCAGGCTGTCCCCACTTGGCACAACCCTACGATGCGATCTTGGAAGCCTTGGGGGCGCTGGAAGCAGCAGAAGCTTTCTCGCGCATTGAGCCATTCTTGAAGCATCCAACCGAACTGGTTCAGTATTCAGCCGCAAGGGCGCTGTATCAATTAACGCAAGATAACCTGTATGGCGATCGCTTGCTCGAAGCATTGGCAAACGATAAACTGCAACTGCGTCGTTCGGCGCTAACGGATTTGGGAGCGATTGGCTATTTGCCAGCAGCGGAAGCGATCGCTCAAACTCACGCCGAAAACAGCCTGAAATTGATTGCGCTCAAAGGACTCTTAGAACATCAAATAGATCGCTCTCCCTTCGATCGATTATCCGAGGGCGCTATCCGGGTGATGGCGTTAATGGACGATCTGCTGTAGCACCGGCTGGTTTAAAATTTGAACAAGATCTTAAAAAATTCAGGCGGCTAGAACCTTCAACCTTTAGCCGCCCAACATTTAAAATCATTCAAAATTTATGACCGTTAACCAAGCCCAAGTCCTCATCCGTGCCGTTGAACAGGCTGATTCCTCAACTCGATTATTAGAAGCTGTCCAGCAACTGTCAGCCGCCTGTCTAACAGCAGCAATTCCCACCCTGATTGCGGCACTGGGTTACAACAATCCAGGGGCAGCAGTAGCCGCTGTGGATGGGCTAATTCAGATCGGGGAACCAGCGGTAGTGCCGTTGCTCGAACTGTTGGATGGCTACAACTACGGAGCCAGAGCTTGGGCAATTCGGGCACTCGCCGGAATTGGCGATCCACGGGGATTGGAAATGTTGCTCGATGCGGCAAAAAATGACTTTGCCCTCAGCGTCCGACGGGCAGCCGCCAGGGGACTGGGTAAAATGCGTTGGGAAGAATTACCCAGCGAGCAAGTCCAACCCGCCCAGGAGAGGGCGCTAGAAGCCCTGCGGCAAGTGTCCCAAGATCCGGAATGGGTGGTGCGCTATGCGGCAGTAACCGCGTTGCAGGAATTAGCCAAGTCTTTCACCCTCTCCGACATCGATTCCGCACTGCAAATCCTGGCACATTTCGATCGCCGCGTAGAAGAAGAGGACAATCTGGCTGTCATCGCTCGGATTTGGCTGGCGCAGAAAGAAATTCGGGATTATACCACAGAGATACTGGAAAGTCAACCTGCTGAAACTGTTAGCAACCTGGTGTGTGCGCTCGACTTTGATTGGCAAGCAACCTTAGAAAAGCTATATGCCCGCAAGCGTCGGGAAGAACCCCTGCAAGAGGGAGATCCGCGCAAGTTTCGCGAGTTGGCGGCGGCGATTTGTAGTGCGATCGCCTAGCGTCAAGCGCTCCACTGCACAATTGAAACATCAGCTTAATTGCGCCGTATTTCATCCCAGAACGAACATGTCTGGGATGAAATAGCTTTTATTGAAAAGTGTAACTCTATCCCAAGAATCATTAAAGAATATCAACAGGTTAGTGGGGTAGGAAGTTAAGATTAAATTAGCCCCAGTCAGGTTTTTGTAGTAAGTCGGCTGTCTAAAAAAAAGACTATACAAAACTTGATTTAGGGTAAAAAACTTATGAAAGCCAATCTATTTGACGCCGCTTACTACAGAGCCGTCAATCCGGATTTGGTGGCAGCCGGACTGAAAACAGACAGGCAATTATTTGCCCATTTTAAGAACTTTGGAATCTACCAAGGGCGAGCTTTCTCAACGTTTGTAGACCTGAAATATTATCGCGAGAGTAACCCAGATTTAATCGCAGCAGGACTGAAAACAAATTTTCAACTCTACGAGCATCTACAGAAGACAGGGCTAGCAGAAGGACGGAGGTTCTCCCCTTGGCTAGATTTAGACTTTTATCTGGCAGCTAACCCAGATTTAGAGCGAGCTTTTAGGGGCGATCGCATCCAAGCTTTTGAGCATCTGCAACAGTTTGGTCTAGCCGAAGGACGGCAATTCTCGCCTTGGGTGGATGTAGACTTTTATCTGGCGGCTAACCCAGATTTAAATACCAGGTTGAAGGGCGATCGCGCAAAAGCTTTTGAGCATCTGCAAAGGTTTGGTCTAGGCGAAGGGCGTCGGTTTTCCCCAGTAGTAGATTTAGACTTTTATCTGGGGGATAACCCGGATCTGTTGCAGGCTTTTGGGAGCGATCGCCAACGCAGTTTCGAGCATTTGCAAACCTATGGTATCGACGAAGGACGTCGCCTGTCTGCAACATTTCAACCCAACTACTATCGAGGAGTTAACCCAGATTTAGCCGCCTTAAACTTCAATAACAGACAACTGCTGCAACACTACACAATTTACGGCTTAGATGAAGGACGTTCCGCTTCAGAATTTTTCAATGCTCGCTACTACCTGAAAACTTACCCAGATTTAGTGCAAGCTGGACTGAACTACCGGCAGGCTGTGCAACACTTTACCCTGTTTGGGTTGTCTGAGAAGCGATCGCCTTTTGCTGGTTTTTCTGAGGCAGGGTATCTGGAATTTAACCCCGATGTCAAACAGGCAGTTGAGCAGGGACGGATAAGTTCGGGTTTTGAACACTATGTCAAGTTTGGCGGATCAGAACGCCGTGTTTTAAGGATTTTCCGCAACCCCAATCCACAAGGCTTTGACGTTGTCGATAGAAGTTTAATGCCGCGCCCAGGCTACGATCGCTTCGGCACATCGGTGGCAACTATCGGCAATAACCTGCTCGTAGGGGTGCCTGGTGAGGACACCAATGGTTTGAATCGCTTGAATAATGCTGGGGTAGCCTATCTGTTTGACGGCACTACGGGAACTCTGTTGCGGACTTTCCAAAACCCCAATCCAGAACAAGCTCTGTTTGGCTCACAAGTAGCGGCAGTTGGCAATAATGTCTTAATTGGAACAACGAATGCCTTGTACCTATTCGACAGCAATGGGGGAAACCTGCTGTGGAGTTTTCAATTTAACCGCTTCATCAACTCGGTAGCGGTAGTCGGTAACAACATCTTGATTGGAGCGCCTTACGAAGATGTGGGTGCAAGGAACGTTGGAGCCGCATACCTGTTCGATGGCAGCAACGGGAATCTGCTGCGGACTTTCCAAAACCCCACTCCAGAAGAATTTGACCAGTTCGGTTACTCAGTAGCAGCGGTGGGGAATAACATCTTGATGGGAGCGCCAAGGGACAACACAAACGCTCCTAGCGCTGGAGCTGCATACCTGTTCGACAGCGTGACGGGAAATCTTCTGCGAACTTTCCACAGCCCCAATCCAGATCCCGGCACCTTCGGCTTTTCAGCAGTAGCAGTGGGCGATCGGGTTTTAATTGGAGCGCCTGGAGAAGATCGGGGTGCGATCTCATCTGGCGCCGCATACCTATTCGACAGCGTAACCGGAAATCTAGTGCAAACTTTCCCAAATCCAACTCCAGAACAGGGTGAATTCTTTGGAGCCAAAGTAGCGGCAGTCGGTAATAATGTCCTGATTGGAGCGCCTTATGACAATGGGGGTGGCAACTCTCCTGTTGGAGCTGTCTATCTGTTTGATAGTACCACTGGTTCTCTGCTGAAAACTTTCCAACCTTCAAATCCGCAAAGTTTTGTATTTAATTACAGAGCCTATGACTTTTTTGGCTCCTCGCTGGCAGCACTCGATAATCATGCAGTCATTGGAGTTTCTGCTGAAATGGTGGGCGGTTTTACCAGTGCTGGTGCAGTCTACCTGTTCTAGCAATCAGGTGGGTATCAATAAACATAAACACTCATATCCCCGACTTGGCAAAAGTTGTCGGGGATCTAGCACATAAGGTATTTTTCGTTTAACGACCCCTAGCAGGCTGTTTTTACCAAAAAAATTAAAAGCCCCCCTTGTTAAGGGGGGTTGGGGGGATCTCCGGTTTAACTCCCCGCTGCATCGGTTGGTTCTTTTTGCCCTCCAGGAGGTGCAACTACCACACCTTTATCAGCGGCACGTTGCTCGCGTTTTTTGCGCTCGGCTTTGAGCATATCTTCCATCAGCAGACGCGCCTGGGCCATTTTGTCTAAATTGCTGCGGTAAAGCTCGAGGTCTTTTTGCATTTTATCTGCTGGCAGGTGCAACCCCTTACCTATTTTGTTGATCGCCTCATTCAGCAGCTTGGTATCTTTGAGCAGATCGGGGTCGGCTTGTTCTAGCAGAGTGTACAAGCCAACGGCAAACAAGCGGCTGTATTTAAATTTAGGATTGCTGGCGATCGCTTGGAAATGTTTCTCTAAGTCGCCATCTCCTAAAGCAGCCGATTGGCTCAACCCGGCAATTATATCAGCCCCCCATTGACGTGAAGCCATCTCAAGAAGCCGTTTCGCATCCTGGCGATATTGTTGCGGTTGGTACCCCACAGCCTGACACAGGGCATCAAACATCGCATCTTTATCCGCTTCTGGTCGATAGCCTTGCATGAAGCGCTCAAATGTCGTCACTACACCCAGCGCGTAGATTGGGTCGTACTGAAAGTCAACATTAACCGAGAGCAAGTGCATCTCTACCATTAATTCCTCTACCACCCGCCGGTAGATCGAATTAATCGGACGAGTGTGAAGGCTGTAGAAAGCTCGCTTGGTATCTGAGACAGTGCGGACGTTATTCACGGAGACAATTTTATAATCGTTTAATTTTTATTGTCGCGTTTAACAGTCCCTTTGCCAAGGCGATTCGGTTTGAGACAAGATCGCCTTGACTTGGGGGATGTTCCTCTCGCTTTTGCCGATCAGGTAAAATTCTCAACTTCAATGTCATGATTTACCCCCATGCCGCGAATTTTGCCAAAATCGCCTCAATTATAGACTGCAAGCGATCTTGAGCCGTTGAGCGCCGAATAAAACTTCCCCTCTTGCCCCGAACAGCGGTAGCCGTCTGGATCGAGTTGCGCGATCGCATCAACAAAGCCGTCGCCTAAATCTTTCAGGACTTAGGCACGCGGGGCCAAAAACAAAGGTGATGCGTCAATCTCGCGACTAATCACGGACGATTTTGCGTATCACCTTTGTTTTTTTGCGTAATTCCTGTCTTTTTTGGCTTTACCAACCCAACTATGCGATCTGGCGATTCTCGCTGCCAATTGCTTGCCATTGAGCCATAGCGGTACGCCGTTAGAGTCAACCGCGATTTCCTCTGCTGACGGTGCGCCCCCCTACAGAACTCAGGACTTACCCACGACCTTGCCATCACCAAAGTTTCTTTGTAGATCTCTCCCAACCAAATCAACGATTTTTCATAGAAACTTTGGTGTTTGCGTAAGTCCTGAGAACTCTTGCACTAACTGCTTAAATAGCAGTTTCACCAGCTTGGCAACGCGATCGCGCCAGACGAATCAGCGCCAATTTAAGCTGCTGGCGGATAGACCCCGATCGGGCAGCTTGAGTTTTTTGCTCGAGGCCAGCCGTACGCGCAAGTTCCCGGTTTCTACGAAAAATCGTTGGGAAAGGGAACTAGAGATCGACGGTCGAAACCGGGTTTGTGGCAACGCCCTTGCGTAATATCGTTGACCGTTGCTAAGGAATTACGACCTGCAGGGGCAATTACCAATTACCAATTACCAATTACCAATTACCAAGAAAGCCAATCATTCCGATGGAACCGGAATTAATATATGTTCCACTCAACATGCCAAAATAAATCATCTGTCCGGTTTGTCGGGTTGGCTTAACTTCCAAAAATGTCACAATGACCCGACTTTCAGATATGCCTTTTGCTATCTCAGCCAATTCGATTGTGCCGTTCTTATAATGCATAAAAACCGACTATTGCTTCCCCTTTGCACGCAACAAACATTGTTTCAACCATTTTTTCTCTGGCACTGCGGTAGTTTTCAGGATTGCAATTGATCATACCTATAAAAAAGGTGGGCATTGCCCACCCAAAATTCATCCTTTTACACAAACAACCTGCTTCAAAGTTGCTTCAACTTCGACTAAATCCGATTGATTTTTCATCACCTCGTCTATCGGCTTATAAGCACCGGGAATTTCATCGAGAACCCCCGGATCTTTGCGGCATTCTACACCTTTAGTTTGCTCGATCAAATCGTCAAGAGTATAGACATTTTTTGCCCGGGCGCGAGACATCAAACGCCCTGACCCGTGGGCGCAGTTGTGTACGAGTATGGGAGTATAGTAATCGGTAAAGACAATATAATTATTATTGTCTTCAACTGTAAAATTGTAAACGGGTAATTCCCAATCAACGTCAACCTTAAACACTCGATTCATCGCCAAACTAAGGTCTATAAATTGCTCCTTGAAATTGGAAACAGCTACCATCTTGCCGCACTTTGCCATAGTAGTGAGATTGTCGCATCTCAATAAACCACCAGCCATTGATTTTGCTAACACCAGCTTATCCGAGTAAAGCCGATCCGATGGCTCAGCGATCGCAAGTCTTTTGCAAATAGATCGTAACTTACTCAAAACTGCATTGTCGCGAAATTCTATAGCATAGTTATCCCGATTGCGATAAACTTTGTAAGCAACTCCCAGAGACAGTAAAGCACAAATCAGAGGGGAAAACATTTTCTTTTTGCCGACACTGATAGACACAGTACGTTTGTTGTAAGTGCCATCACCATCCAAGTAGCCAGCAAGGAAATAAAGCGCTAAAATTGGATTTCCCATTAAAATATTGGGTAATCCTGGCAAAATTTGCAATATATTTTCTACAAACAATGGATCGTTGACAGTCAATTCAACCAATCCCAAGCCAGTTATCAAGCGTCCTTTCAAATTACAAGTCCTTGGTTCTTGAAATCTGACAGAAACCTGTGCTGTGTAAGATTTCAGCAGTTCCTCCACATACTGCATAAAAGGTTGCTTCCATCCTATAATTGACTGGTAAATACGAATGTACATATTAGAGTATTTACCACCGCGAGGTCTGTTATCAAGTTCCGGGGCAATTTTTCGCTCTTTTACGTGGATTGTCCCATCTGATAAAATAATGCCCAGTAAGTAGTAGAGATTAATGTCTTGTTCCTCTACAGTTAAGTTAGAGGGCATATTAACGCGAGTTGGTACAATTGCACCTCCAGAGGACAAAGCGATATCTTCAATGGGATGATAAGAAAGAACACCTTTCTCGTAGGTAGCAAAAGGATGTTCGGGCGTGCAAACGATTGTATTTTCTAACCTGCGTCGAGTTTGAGACAAAGAATACTTGTTAGCGATCGCGAGTCGTTCGCTTTTATCTAAAATGCTCTTGGCCTCAAATTTCTTCAGTTCTTGGTTGTAAGAAATTAACTTGATCGATTCGGATGAATTAAATACATCTTCTACGTTCATCAAACCGAACTCAGTTAACACTTTGGTTCCAGCCGCAAAACAAGAACAGTAGCTTTCTTCGCAACCTTTCCCTTTGACGATGTAAGATTTTGCCCCCATCGAACCGGGAATAATGCCGTAATCTTCAGTTTGCGCCCTCACTGCACCTTTGCGAGTAACGTACACTTCTTCCCCGAAATGTACTTCTTTTTCCGCATAATTGTGATGGCAATTCACCGAGATTAAAGGCTTAGTTTTCTTCCCACCTGCGAGATGCTTTTCGATTATTCGCACAAAGCGTTCCATCATTACATCCCGATTAGAACGAGCGTAATTTTGCGCCCATTGTAAATCGTGCCAATAGGCTCGAAATTCAGGCGTTCCGGCAATAAAGTATGCTAAATCTGGATCTGGCAAGCGATTGTCAGCCATTTTCGCTAATTCCTTAGCCGTATTGATATGGCACTGCGCTAACATATTTCCAATGTTACGCGAACCAGAGTGTAGCATGAGCCAAACAGCGTCCTCTGTATCGAGGCAAACTTCAATGAAGTGATTCAATTTGTTACTGATTGCTTAGCTTTTTGTGCAATCGACCAAGTCATTTCTGCTTGGTTCTATACCTTCGGAGTTCGGTATAGTTCGGAGCACACCTTCATCCTAATTAATTAGGATGCCCAAGTCCCTCTGCTCTCTACGGGGCGTTTTACCGCTTCCCTCGGTATTAGCATCTCAGCTTTCACCGATTTGGACGAGTTTTGATTACTGTATTACTACAGTAAGGGGCAATCTTTTACCCCCGCCGAGAGAACCCATTTGTTTCATGGCTTTACCTTGCAAGTCTTGCACCCCTGGATGCAATTCCTTGAAATCGCGCCAATTTTGCCAGTTTGTAACTGTTTTTTCTACCTCCTTATTTTCGGTGAAGCCAGTGGGAATTGCTGCTTCAATATCGAGGCGGATTTTCTTCAGCTTCCCTTCCAATTGAGCGGCCTTAAATGGGGTTTTAATCGCCATCATGCCGCAATTGTGAACGAAGACACCAGCTTTCAGCGCGAAGTTGTGGTATCCCGGCACTGTTAGGCAGTATACGTCTTGTTTTTCTTCCAGAGGAATAACGTTTACTACTTTGTGGTTGTCATGTGCCAGATGGTTATATTCGGTAATTTTATGCTGTATTTGGGAGCGTTCGCATAGCAACTCCGCTCTCTCCCACTCACCTGAATCTGGTTGCTGAATTAATGTATAACCATCTTTATCCACTTGAGAATAAAATGGCATCAAAGATGTCCCTGGTTGCAAGTTTTGCGCTGATTCATAACTGCCATCGCGCCGCATAAATTGATGTTCTGGCGTACAGATGATTTCCTCATCGTTATCCAAAATCACTTTGACTAATGGCGCATTTTTTCGGGTCAACTTCGCGGTTGCTTTAGCAACTACGATTCTTCCTGTTGGAGTACAAGCGTAAACAATAAACTCCTCATAACCTCCAGCCAATTCTCGAATCCGATAAGATTTACCATCAACTAGAGGAACTAAAGTTTCTCCAACAAAACAACCGATATCCACACCCACAGCAGCCGGAATAATTGCATCTTTCGTGGCAATTACAGAACCCACTAATGCACCTTTTCCTAAGTGAACATCTGGCATCAACGCCACGTGTTTGAACACAAATGGCAAGGATGCTACGTTCTTTGCCATTTTGGTTTCTTCTGAGCCAAGGGCGTGGTTTGCCCAAGACAATACCGGGGCTGGCGTTGAAATGTTTAACTTTTCGTAGGGCATAACCGTTCGTTTTCTATCACAGTAGTGACGCTGCAATCAATTTTATACTACAAGTATTACAAAAGCAATTCCAGATTGTAAAGCTGGGAATGCATTGATGAGGAAAATTGATTAACGAATTTCGCAGAATTCCCCACCGCTCCCGTCGGATGGGGATGAATAGCGAGGTTGTTGCGTCCGATCAATACCGGCAAAACAACCAAACGACTTGTCTAGCAAGGTTCTACCACAACATTTTATATATGGTAGAATAGAGGAATGTTGACAATGAACTACACTTACCGCATTTATCCAGACTTTTACCAATCGGCACAGATGCTCGAATGGCTCGAAACCTCGCGCCAAGTTTATAACCGAGCGCTGGGAGAGTAGAAAGACTGGACGGGTTCGCGTAAGTGTTTGGTGGACAGATGTTCGATCAATCGGGAATAGTTAGTCAAAATATAGGCAAATATTAAACCAGCCCGGAAACCATTGCAGATTTCCCGCAACGTTATTGACTTTGAGCGGTGTGACCCGCCTGGGCTGAACATAGCAGCTCTTATCCCCTATCCCGAAGGCGTCGGGGAATGCTTTAACTAAAATATTCACACTGCCATTGACATCCGCATTCAAAGTGACGCCACCCAAGCTTCTGTACAAACCTCGGTAAATCCGTTTACCACTGAAAACAGGCGCACAACGAACTTCTCCCATCGTGGGAATCGCATCACCATCGATAAAACTAGCAACGGATGTATAACTTTCTTCGATAAGTAACACCGATAGTCCAGCTAAATGGCACTTGTACACCAGCATATCCACAAACCGCTTGTGGGGAATAGAAACAAAATGTTGATTATTGACTTTTCCCAGACAAACTGCTTGTTTCCAC
>NZ_JBHFNP010000156.1:0-2096 GCF_041929235.1 Microseira sp. BLCC-F43 | reverse complement strand
GTTCCCAATCATCTGTCCCAGCTAGCAAACTGTCCCCAGCTTCTAGTGGCACAAAGGGGAAATTTCCTGATTTGACATCAGTCTGTAACATGGTTTATGTGCCTCCTGTAGGTACATCTATAGGTGGTAAAGTCGCGCTTTAGGTCTCGTACACCTTTGGCGCGGCGCTTTTTTGGTTAATCATGCCAGCATAGCAGAAGTTACATAAATTGGTCAATAGTTACATAGATTGGTAAATAGGTACATCACTTGGCATATTTGTCGATGCCAGTAGCCCAGCAACGCATAATAGATAATAGGTAGACGATTTATGCAAAATGCCTACAAATAGATCTAGAACAACT
Organism: Microseira sp. BLCC-F43; assembly: GCF_041929235.1. Lineage (NCBI taxonomy): Bacteria > Bacillati > Cyanobacteriota > Cyanophyceae > Aerosakkonematales > Aerosakkonemataceae > Microseira > Microseira sp. BLCC-F43. The sequence goes on along the minus strand of NZ_JBHFNP010000156.1, from coordinate 1,752 downwards.
GTTAGTTTTGACCCTAGCGACTATAAGGAACTACAGGAATGGGCTGATGATGAATTCAGGTCTGTCCCTCAGTTAATCCATGTCATTATCAAAAAGGCGTTGATTGAGCGCAGACAAAAATCTTCCTCAGCTAGCAAGGACAGCAACGAAGGAAAGTAGAACAATGCAGGGGGAATTGCGTAAGCTTACGCGAGGCGTAAGCTTACGCACCCTACCCCCCATAACACAACTCGCCCAGTCTAGCCGCCGATTGGGGAATTCCTTGATTTATCAGCGTTTCCAGATACTCATCCGGCGTTTTAGGTGGATTTCTTAGTCTGCTGCGTTGTCTTTCTGCTGCGGCACAAACTGCTTCAGTACCAAGAGTAATCAGGTATAAAATAAATTCATCCGGATGCTGAGCTAAAATGCCGTAGCGTTCCAAGGCTTGTGCGGGAAAATCACTCAGATTGAAAGTTACTATGTAATCGGCATGACATCGAATAGCTGCTGCAAGGACGTGGCGATCGTTGGCGTCTGGTAGCTCTAACGTTGGAATGAATGCTTCATCATCTGTTACCAGGCAATTTTGAACGTTTGCATTCATTAAATTTTTAGTTCGTGTCAGCCGTTCTAATGTGAGTTCAGGACGGTTTTTAAGCACATTTCGCATCCACTCCGAGTGAATCTCTTCCGTCCAACGCGCTGCAAATAAATTGGTCAGTGCAAGTTCTACGAAAAGATCGCGAAGTGATGCTGAATATAAGATATTTGCATCGTAAACCGCTGTGAAATTTACCATGCTTCAATCGTATAGCCCCAGCGCTTCTGTTTCAGCAACCAACTCTTCCATTCCCTTCATCTGTTCAACCCAAATCCGCTGTTTATAATCAATCACATCTTGATACTGTATCCGATAAGCTGTTCCCTGCATCCGATAAGGGATTTCTCCAGACTTTAATAAACCGATTAAATACCCATTGGAAACACCCAAAATCTGAGCTGCTTCATACAGTTCAAGTTCTTTTCTAATAGTTTGCAACTTCACAGCATTGCCTTGACCCATCTGTGCCAAAATCTCCACCAGCAAACGCAATGCTTCTTCTGGTATTTCAACTGTTTCACCTGTAGCGTTATCTTGCATAATTTTGATAGCATAACGCGCCACTTTGTTTGGCAGATAAGATGCTAATATTTGGCCGATCGCTTGTGCAAGAGTAGCATCTTCTGCTGTAGGAAGAACGGGATCTGAAGTTGGGTATGCAGAGAGTTTCATAGATTTTTGTCTCTTGAATTTGCTACTGGATTTTAGTGGCGATAACAACCATCTTAGCAATACCAGATCGGGGAAAGTGGGACACAGATGCGTTCGCTTTCGCGAGTGCGTGCCCGTCAGCGCGAAGCGTTGGGAGGCATATCGCTATCCCCAAACACAACTGTGCGATTCGATCCCTCATGTTTCCCCATATCTATGTTGAGGCGATCGCATCCAAAATCGGCACGCGATCGCCCCCAATCCGCTTAGGGATTCACTAGAACTTGATTCTTCGAGTCAATATGCTCATCACTTGACCAGAACCGGGTGCCGGTAACAAGGGACTCCACTCGTCAATTTGAGCAAACCGAACCACGTAAAGCGTGCGAATTGTAGAATTGACTCCTCTGTGAGAACCAATTACTAGAACCCGCACCAGTTCCCAATCATCTGTCCCAGCTAGCAAACTGTCCCCAGCTTCTAGTGGCACAAAGGGGAAATTTCCTGATTTGACATCA
>NZ_JBHFNP010000155.1:0-8472 GCF_041929235.1 Microseira sp. BLCC-F43 | reverse complement strand
GTTCCCAATCATCTGTCCCAGCTAGCAAACTGTCCCCAGCTTCTAGTGGCACAAAGGGGAAATTTCCTGATTTGACATCAGTCTGTAACATGGTTTATGTGCCTCCTGTAGGTACATCTATAGGTGGTAAAGTCGCGCTTTGGGTCTGCTTCACCCTGGGCGCGGCACTTTTTAGATTGTGGTCTTAGACTAGCACGATGTCGCGACATAGTTCCATCGCGATAACATTTATTCACAAAAGGAGAGTGGAATAATAGAAGAGAAGTTGCTACATCAGCACATTGCTACCGTGACCGACAAGAAAAAAGATGCTAATTACAGCTTGCTTAGAGGGTTTGTACCGCAAGACTTGCTCAGAAAGTTCAAAATCTACTGCATAGACAATGGATTCGATTACAGCGAGGGGTTAGAAAACGTGCTGCGCGAGTACTTTGAATGGAAAGAGCAACAAACCAAGTAATATTATGTCTGTTGAATTGCCCATCATAAAAAATCTCACCCCATCGTTGCGTAGGGACACGGCATGATAGATATCTCGGACAAACAGATAACGTTGATCGTGCCGTGTTTTGGCTCCCGATCGTGGGTAATCGACCGGACATGATATAACAGATGATTTGCGATCGCACAGCTGTTGCTTTGGGGTGAGCGATCCTACCCCTGTAACACAACTCCCCCAGCCTATCAGCCGACTGCGGGAGTTTTTCGTTTATTAATTCCAAAATCTCGGATTTAACATTAAAAAATTTTTTCAACTCACCCATTTGATTTACGTAATATAAGCTACACCACTCGTATTTCACAGAAATAAGCGACTGGCAACAAGCTTTCTGCAAAAGTTAAATTCATAGATAACAGCATTGGCTAAATTCAAAAATAAGTCTAGCCAATTGTGGGGAACAAACCTGAATGCTGTTGGCTCTATCTATTGTAGAGTTACACGCTACAGGTACAGAAAGGTCAGGTGCCGATCGGTGGTTATTTAAGTATATGGAATAGGAGTATTCACATGAGCGCTCGCACTCGTGGAGTTTGGATTTGGAAGTTGTCAGAAATTCGCAGCGATTATCTGGATAAGCTGGTTGAATGCCAGGTTCAGCGAGTTTATCTCAAAGTCTTTGATGGTAAATTTAAAGGTAAACTGCAACCCACATTTTGGGATTGGCAATGTTCTGCTGAAATTATTCATCAATTTCAGTCGCTTGGGATTCAAGTTTATGGATGGGGGTATCACTACGGAACTTCTGATGTTGAGCAGCAGGTAGCCAAAGTCAAGCAAGCTCTTGCTTGCGGACTTGATGGGTATATCCTGGATTTGGAAAAGGAAGTTGAGGACAGAAGCACTCACCCAAATGTAGAAAAACTTCTTGTTACTCTGCGTCCTTTGGTTAAAGAAGGAACTCTCGGATATACCAGTTTCGGACATCCTGGATTGCATCCTAATGTTCCTTGGCAGATGTTGGATGAGTATTGCGATATTGCTTTACCTCAAATTTATTTTGAAAAATTCACTTTCATGCTGACGACTTCAGAAGAAGTTAAGGATTGTTTGGATGCTCACAAGCGACTAGGTTTGACTAAACCAATTCTGCCAATTTGGGGTGACGAAAGCGATACAGCAAAACCTGCTTCAGCAGCAGAACTTCAAGACTACCTGAGTAATTTTCCTGGTTCGTCAATTTGGCGCATTCCTGATGTAGACGAACGTGGCGAAGCTTGGAATTTGGTCTATTCTGATTTTGAATTACCAAAACTCACCCGCATTCTAAGTCGAGGTAGTAAAGGAGATGATGTTAAAGCACTGCAAAAAGTTTTGAATGCCAGAGGGTTTAATGCAGGAACAGTAGATGGAGATTTTGGCCCTAAAACTGAAGCGGGTGTTAAAGCATTTCAAACCGAAGCCGATATTACTGTAGATGGGGAAGTTGGAGCGCAGACTTGGACAGCGCTTGGTGGTAAGTTTAAAGAAGCTCAGCTAGTCAAGTTTGGCGATTTATCTGAAAGGGAAAAACAAGAGGTAGAAGCTGGCTTTTACTTCCCGCCTAAATTAGGCAGTCGATATCCGCAAATACATCCAATTCAACCCCTAAAGAATGGAGCGGAAATGCTCGACAACGATCGCGGTATATTCAAGAAGCCGATATGCCTGTTGTTGCCGATTTAGCATCTCGTTCTCCCGAGCAAATTCGTGCATTAATTAACTAATTCAACGTTGAATATTCTGGTAATAAACGTTTTTGGCCTAGCGGAGGTGTAACCTGCTGCAATATATTTGCTAGGGATGTTATGCGTTGTCTGCGCGCGCCTTTAACTCACTGGGTTGGCGAAAAAGAGCAAGATGCAAATGCCATGTTTGACTGGTTGAGTAACCCGGCAAATGGATGGCGTAAAGTTAGTGCAACCGCAGCAACGGAAGCAGCAATTCAGGGAATTCCTACTTTGGGTTGTTGGAAAAATCCGCGAGGAATTGGACATATTGTTGTAGTCCGTCCCGAACCGGGCGAACTAAACAATCCTCGAATTGCTCAAGCTGGTGCAATCAATTTTGCCAATGGTCTGGCGTCGGAGGGATTGAGTCCTGCAAAAGGAAGGTTTACCTACTTCGTTTATGGCTAATTATATTTAGATCTTGCGCCTACCCGCTTACCCGCCTGGGAATCAATTCCCTTTTCTTATAGCTAAAGTCCACTCAAGTGGACTAAAACCTTTCTTCAGTCGTGTTTAGACGACTTCAGCTACTCGCTTTGGGGTTTAAACCCCTGGCGGGAGAAAACCGCAGTTGCAAGATGTGAGTATAGAAACCGGGTTTCTCTAAAGAAACCCGCTTTCTGGGCGCAGGAATTACGCAAAGAAACCGGGTTTCTCTAAAGAAACCCGGTTTCTGATCCCAGAGGTTTCACCATCCTTGCTTTTCAACTAAATCGATGCACAGTTGATTTACTGCGTCTTTATCTACTCCTCTAGGCAAGGTAGATTTTGTATAAGCAACATCTAGTCCGTTATACAAATCTGAGGCAATCTTCATCACTGCTTCGTAGCTGTACTCGCCATTTTTAATCGCTAATAACTCGCTCGCATCTCCTGCTTCTCGCCGGTCAACTATTACATTTCCTGTCTCTAATATTTCAATTCCTGTCCGCAAAAGCCGAATTGCTTGCATCGCGAATTTGCAATCGTAACCCACTTTTGCTTCCATTGCTGCTCTCGCGGGATTCCGATTTTTCTTCCATTGTTGGTAGTTGTCGTACTCTCGACAGGCACTGTTATATTTTTGGCTTTTTTGCAACAGTTTGATGAAGTCTTTCGAGCTATTAGTCAGTTTTTGGGTATAGTCGAGAGTCTCTTCTGGTAGCGGGTATTGTTTTAATACTCCTTTGTAGTCAATTTCAGCGGTTAAGAGGTTATAAAGTTCTTCTGATTCTGAAAGGAATTGGATGCGATCGCGTATCAACAAGTACAGATATTCCAAAAATGAATTAATATCAACTAATCCCAGGGTTTGATTTGGTTCTAATCCGAAATCTTCTGGTTTAGGTTTTTGTTGAGGCGGAGCGAGTAACCACCGGCGGTGTGATTCTAGTTTCTTAATTTGAGCATATCCATATCCAGCATAAGTATGCTTGACTTTTTTTGACAAAAATATTTGTCGGTGTTGTTGTAATATTCTGCCAATTTCGGTTAGATGCACGTATTCTTTAAACCACAGGAACTCTAGAATATTTGGGTTATTATCGGCAGATAATTCTAAAAACTTCTTCAACTCATAGATACAAGTGTCTTGAGTTAAATAAGAAAAGTTTCCAGGTTCGTGGTTCCATCCTCTATCTTTTTGTTCAATTTTCTCAAATCCTAGATAGTAAGGTTTGCTCGCGATAAAAACACCGCGATAGTCGTAATCTGAGGTTTCTGTTGCTAATCCATAACCTCTAGAACCTGTCAAAGCAATGAGAATTGTTCTGTTTTCAATTTCTAGGCGGTTCATAATTTGCTAATTGCTAATTGCTAATTGCTAATTGGAATAGGGGTGTTAAACTCGCGAACACCGATTCTTATGCGGTTAAACCATAATATTTGGATAACCACATGCCGGAATGATGGAAAATGATATTTTGATGGTATGATACGGCTTCATTTCCGTATTCAAGGGACATGTTTTCTATTAAAGCATCTAGAGAAACTTCTTCGCCTTGATCGACCATTTTCCACAGCGAGTGAAAGATAGTAATCGGACGGATGCTGACTCTGGCGGTGCGGTGATATTCTTCCATTGAGGGGGGTTTGAATTTCCATTGAAATCCCAAGGACTGGGTTTCTATATTTAAAACAACTCCTTCATGGCGATATAAACCCAACAGCGGATTGTTTTCTTTTTCCTGTTCTGTTACTAATTTTTGACCGAAATGTAACAGATTTTCCTCGCTTAATGTTGGAGTTGAAATTCGTATCAATTCATCAACGGTAGGAATGGAATTTGCCGCCGCTATCTGTTTAACGAGTCGCCAAGGTTGGGTGGTGTTTCGATTTTTGATGATTGTGTGCAAAGATAACCTCAGCGGGGTATCGTACTGTACGGTATGTTGATTGTTTGCACCCCATAGTTCAAAGACTAGGGTGGCGTTTTGTTGGCGGCAAACTTTAGCGATTCTTTCTATTAATTGGTTATCTACTGCGGCATTAACTAATCTGCGAAGCGATCGCCACTTTGTATCCGCAATTACCACCATCCCCCTCGTGCGCGGAAATACCAGTATTTCCCCATCTGGCAATTGCAAGGGCGAAAACAGAATCGCCGTACCGTCCATCTTGCGGGTGAAGGAGGCGGCGAACGCACGATTCGGTAAAACAAATGGATGTTGTAATTTATGGGTATAAGGTATTTCTGGCATCCCTGGCAATATTTGCTGGGTGGGGATGTCATTAATCGAATTGATTTCTACTTCCCCAGGAAATCTGCCTCGCTTGATTGTTATTTGACCTTTGAGGGTGTAGACTTTCCCTTTGTGTTCTAGGGAAGCTTTGAACTTACGCCAGCTATTTTTGCTCATAGAAACCTCCCCAGGTACAAGAAAGTCTTTACCCGTTCGTTAAAAAAGAGAGCATCAGAAGCTTAGTTTTATGCTACATTTATAATACGCGGGTGTCAAGCGGGTGGGAGGAGAGTGCGTTCGCGTAGCGTGCCAGAGGCATTTCGCCGGGTTAGGATTGAGGCAAAGAAACCGGGTTTCTATCAAAAATGTAGGGACACGGCAAGCATAAAATCTTTACTTGTACAGAATATTTCGGATGCCGTGTCCTTACGCAGAAACAAAGGTGATAAGATTGATTGGGTGGAGAGTGCGATCGCTATTTACGCAAAGAAACCGGGTTTCTATGAAAAATCGTTTATGGCATCTAGAGATATGCCTCCGGCACGCTACGCCAACGCAGCAAGAAACAAAGGTGATAGGATTGATTTTAAAAGTAGCGATAATGTCCAATAATGGGCCAATTGAACAAAATATCTTCGACTTGAGTACCAGCACCAATGTTATGTACGATCGTCAGTCTACCGGAGGGCGAACGTATATCGCTAACGATGCCGATGTGCTGCTGTCCGCCACCTAAATCCCAGGTTACTATATCGCCTGGTTGATAGTTCGATGAATTGCGACTGATGGGTAATGCTTTGCCTTGGCGTTTAAAATAGGTCATCAAATTGGGAACGCGACGGTGATCGATGTTTGGATCTGGTGCCTTTAACCCCCAATTCTTGGGATAGGCGGCAAAGTTTTTTCGCATATCTTCATTGACGGTTTTTTGCAAGTCTATATCAACTTGTCGAAATGCTCTAATAACGACATGGGTACAAACTCCCGTTGTCATGGGTACATCGCCGCCAGGAAAGGGAATTCGCACGTATGATGGATCGTAGTCACGGGTGATTTTGGTTTGCGCGATCGCATTGTCTATTACCCGGCGAATTGTCGGCGATGAAACTAACACCTTTGTTGAATTTGAGCTTGTTGCTGGAGTTGGGGTGGAAGGACTGGTAAGCTGATATGCCGCAGGATTTTGACAGGCAGCACAGAGAAAAGTAATGATAAAAATTACAGGCGTGAAGCGATGAATTTTTAATTCCATGAAGATATCCTCACTGGCTCATCAATAAGTTAACATCTCCTCTCTTCTCGCTAGAAGATTATCTATTTCTTTCTTCTTCTTTCTTCCTTCGTGTCCTAAAACGCTATCGCGTTTCGCTCTTGCGCATCCGCGCCGCTGCGCGAACGCTACCCTTGTCTTTGTGGTTCATTCAATAGAAATTCCTCCGCCAAGAAGGGAGCAAGCAAATCCCAACTCGGATTTTCAGATTACCCCGTAAGGCTTTCAGCAATTTTGGCTTGTGTAAATTCCAGTTTGGTGCTATACTTAACCTAGTTTCACGCAAATGCACCTTGAAAACTAAATATATCGGGCGTTTCAGGATGCGGCAGTTGCAACCGACTAAAATCCCTATTAGAGATTGAAACAGTGTCGGTTGCAACTGACTAAAATCCCTATTAGGGATTGAAACCTTTGTAGAGATAGTAAGTTTCCGAGTTGCAACTGACTAAAATCCCTATTAGGGATTGAAACTTAGGGATTGAAACTTAGGGATTGAAACACTGTAAGCGCCCTTACAGATCTAAAGGCGCGCGCGCGAGGGTTGCAACTGACTAAAATCCCTATTAGGGATTGAAACTGGTCTTCGCGTCTTACGGGGGTGTTTTGGGGTGGTTTCCGTTGCAACTGACTAAAATACCTATAAGGGATTGAAATATCTAAGAACTAATTTGACGCAGGCGCATTGCATGAAAAATACTTAAAACATCGTGGGTCCATTTGGGTAAAATTAGCGTCATGGCAATCTCTTCTATTGTGTGAACAATGCCTGCAATTATTGCCAACCACAGGGTTAATCCCGCATAATTAAATCCAAATAAACCAATCGTGGCGATAAACAGGGTGATGCCCCAAAATTTGGCTGAATAGGTGTGATAGGAAGCGGGTTTTCCATATTTGGCTAAATTAACTATCCACCAAATTAATTGGGCGAATGCGATTAAACTTAATGGAGTTGAGAAGGCGATGATTTTATCGGGATGCACTAACCATGCACTGAGGCAAATACATAAATAAAGAATCACATCTGCCCAACTATCAGATTGCCGCAAAAGGGCGTTAATGACGCCAATTCGACGGGCAATGACGCCATCGAATATATCTGAGAAAAAGGCATAAACATATCCCAGGATAAACCAAATACTGGTGTTGCCATCAATGGCATCCCATAAGAGTAATGGACTGATAAAGAAGCGGGTGTAAACGAGGAATTGGGGCAGAAATTGCAGAATTGTGGAATTTCTGTAAACTGGGGTTTCCATTGCGATTAACAACTATCTATATCCCCAGTTTTGCTGGTGTTTTGAGTCAAATAGGGTAAGTACGTGCCAGTTGTTAAAAAGTCTACCTGCGGTTTCTAGTGAAGAGAAATACCCATAAGGCAAATGCTAATCCGCTTGCTGTGACGGCAATTAAGGGGATGTTCATTTGGCGAATTGCGATCGCAACGAATGCCCAGACAAACACCAGCGGGTAAGCGACATCGCGACGCTGCCCAATTATTATAGCTGCGATCGCTGCCGCTATAACCAGCATGATTACCGTCCATACTTGGGGACTGATGCCCCAACCATTCCAGTTTACGCTGTAGAGTGCGATCGCTACATTCACAATCGTCGCGACGCTAATCCAACCAAAATAGATACTCAGGGGAATATGTACCCACCATTTCTCATTTCTAGCTACTCGTTCTTTGCCAATTCCCAGCCAGACGTAAATTACCATTAAAGGTATTAAAATTCCCAGCATTGCCAGGAGGGAATAAACAAAGAATCCATACTGAAATAGAAACACCCAAGCAATCTGAGATAGACTCGCAATTGTTATCAGATATCCGATTTTCAGCAGCTGGGGATTGCGTCTTTGGTCTGGTAATCCTTGATAAATTCCAAAGCTAACCAACCCCAGATAAATCAATCCCCAAATTGCAAAGGCATAGTTAGCCGGGGTGATTAGTACATCCCGAAATGTAGTATTGGAAATTTCGCCTATGGTTATGCCATTAGGTGGATTGATATTGGTATACACGTTGAGTCCCAGTGCTGCAAGGATAGCGCCTAAGTTTATCCCTTGACGGATAGTATCCGAGTTGAAACGATTATTTATAGTTGGCATATGCCCTGATGTTTGCTTTCTGTTATGAGTCTAATATCATTTTAAAAGAAACCGGGTTTCTGAGAGCAACCCTTAAAAGAAATCGGGTTTCTGAGACAAACAAAGGTGATGGCGCGCCCATATCATTTTAAAAGAAACCGGGTTTCTGCGAAAAACCCTTAACATCACCTTTGTTTCTGAGACAAACAAAGGTGATGTCGTCATTTTAAAAGAAACCGG
>NZ_JBHFNP010000154.1:0-34699 GCF_041929235.1 Microseira sp. BLCC-F43 | reverse complement strand
CTTCTGCGATTAGCGAGTTTTATAAAGTATTTTTCTGGTGAAACCCGGTTTCTTTCTCCGATCACCTTTGTTTCTTCTGCGATTAGCGAGTTTTATAAAGTATTTTTCTGGTGAAACCCGGTTTCTTTCTCCGATCACCTTTGTTTCTTCTGCGATTAGCGAGTTTTATAAAGTATTTTTCTGGTGAAACCCGGTTTCTTTCCGTAACTGTCAACTGTCAACTGTTGAAATTTACAGACTTAAGCGCTATCAATCCCTGAATATCCTTGATTTTTTCCCAATACTCCACTGTTAATTTTTGGACTATTTCTGTTGCGACTTGGCTAATGTACGATGTTTTTTTGACGCAGCCATAATTTCTGCTTGCCAGAGACACAATGAGTAAACATCGTGGAAATCGACGCATCACCTTTGTTTCTGAACCTCGGGTTTTGGGTAATTGTCAAGAGTAGACTGAGGCATGAATCCAATTACCAATTACCAATTACCAATGTCAATGATTTGATTAGCTTTGGCTAGTTGCAATCCCCATTCGGTTCCTTGCCAAGCAACAACGGGAAAACTGGCAATATTGCCCATCAAATAGCCTACTAATTCGCGGTAAACATTTATATAAAAACGCAAGTTGCTAGTTAGAAACAAGCGCGTTGCTAATTGCAAGCTTGCTAATCTTGGATTTTTACCAATCGATCCATTAGCCATTAGCCATTAGCCGCTCTTCGTGAGATAACTAGCAACTTGAGTTAAAAGCTAAGGATTGCTGGGAATTATAATGCTATAATTGCAGCTATTATAAAATGGCGGCAAATTAATGCTAGCTCTGAAGCGTGAAATAGCATTAAAAAGCACGGGCTACGCAGTCTGGAGGAATTAGGCAATGAGCGAACGAGTACCAGCGCAAAAGAAAAACTCAGCGACGCCATCCCAAAATACTCAATCAAGTTCGCCCCTAATTCAAAAACGCCCTTTCACCGATGAGCTATATGAACCAGTTGCAAGAGATTCCACAATATCGATCCAAGGGCAAGCTCAACAGCCAAAAATCGCCCGTTCAAGCTTAAATTGGCGCAATATTTCTATAGAAGCACCTTCTCGTAGTGGTGGTGATGCTATAGGAGGTGCTATTCAACGCGCTGAGTCGGAAGAAAAACAAGACATCGATTTGAAACCGGAAGCACCAGGAATCGGGGGTCAGGTTAGAGGAGCAACAGAAGCAAAAAGCCCAGAAGAATTCAGCAATTCCACAATATCGAACCCAGGGGCAGCGCAACAGCCAAAAATCGCCCGTTCAAGCTTAGATTGGCGCAATATTTCTATAGAAGCACCTTCTCGTAGTGGTGGCTCAGGTTTCCCAGGTGCAATTCAACGCGCTGAGTCGGAAGAAAAACAAGACATCGATTTGAAACCGGAAGCACCAGGAATCGGGGGTCAGGTTTCCAAAGCAACAGAAGAAAAAAGCCCAGAGGAAGTCAGCAATTCCACAATATCGAACCCAGGGGCAGCGCAACAGCCAAAAATCGCCCGTTCAAGGTTAGATTGGCGCAATATTTCTGTAGAAGCACCTTCTAGAGGGGGATCTTCCAGTACTTATCCAGGAGATGTGAAGCAAGGGGAAGAATCAACCCAATCTCTGCAAATGCAGTCACCAGGGGCAATTCAGGCTAAGTGTAGTGACTGTCAGGGTGAAGATGAAGAAAAGCAAAATAATGAGTCAATTCAAACCAAACTAACCGTTGGCGCACCGGGGGACAAATACGAACAAGAAGCTGACAGTATGGCGGCGAAAGTCATGACCATGCCAGACTCAGCCATAAAGCAGCCAATTCAACGCCAGACAGACTCCCAAACAGAAGCAGTCCAAAGGCAACCAGAGGTAAATTCCATCACTCCACTGGTACAACGCTCCTGGGGGGAGGAAGAAGAAGTCCAGATGAAGTCAGGGGTGGAACGAGCATCTGATGGTAGTACCCAGGCGAGTTCCAGCATCGAAAGCCGCCTCGCCAGTTCCAAAGGGGGCGGTAGCGCTTTACCCGATGATGTACGTAGTTTCATGGAGCCGCGCTTTGGGGCAGATTTTAGCGACGTCAGAGTGCATAAGGACTCGAATGCGTTGCAGATGAATAAGGAGTTAGGGGCGCAGGCGTTTGCTCATGGTAGCGATATTTACTATGGGGCGGGTAAGTCTCCAGGTAAGGATGAGTTGACGGCGCATGAATTGACCCACACAATTCAGCAGACGGGTGGAGTTCAGGATCAAACTGAAAAGAAATCAACCGAAAAGGAAGAGAATGCCAAAGGGGATATTGCCAGCAAGGATGTAGCAGTTATCGATGAAGGCAGCAAGCAGGAAAAAGCTCGCTCGGATGCTGGTGGTGAAGCGATTTTTGATGCAAAAAAGGCTGTTGCAGGAGTAACAAAGGAGGGGGAAGCAAGAAAAGAGAACGCTGGAGAAAAGAATTCAGATCGGCAACAAGGCGATGCCAAAGAGAAGGCTGCTAAACCTGAAGCCAAGGCAGAAAAGGCAGTAGCTCCTAAAGAGGGTGATACCCAGAAAGCTACTGATAAAACTAAAGCCTTGGCAGAAAAGACAGCTACTCAAAAAGAAGGTGCTGCTAAAGCCCAAAGCAATGTAGCTCAAAATGCAGTAGCAAAAATTGTGGCTCAAAAGGAAAAGGTTGCTGGTGAGAAAACTGAAGCAGCAACAGTTGTAGAAAAAAATCATGCCGAGATTGACAAGGCAGCGTCTGAATCGCAGAAATTGGTCAATACTGGGCAAAACTTTGCCCCAGTGCCAATGAAACCGATGTTCGCCACTACTGAAGAAGGTGCGAGCGCGCTTGGACCGGAAGAGGTTTTGGGCAAAGCTAAAAATGGTCTTGTTCTGTATCAGACAGATCAACCAGAAAAGTCGTTAGCCGCAACTAATGCTGGTATCCCCGTTCGTCAAATTCCAGAAGACAAAGCGGCTATGACTAGGGAGCAGCAGCGCCTCCAAGCTGAAGCGGCTATCTCTCAATTCATGGCTTCTGGTTCCCAGCAGACGGCGAAGATAGCGGCTTTAAGAACAAGGATCGATCCTCCCATCCGGGCGGCAGCTGACCAAGCTAGGGCTGCTGTGGATGCAGCAATCGTTCAGAATCAGAGTGCCATCATTAACGGCATCGCCTTCGCGCGTACTCAGGCACAGACTCAAGCTCAAGCGGCAAAAAGTCAGATTAGGGGGCAGCACAGTGCGACAAGTGCAGCTATCCGGGCATCGACGGTGGCAGCGCGTCAGCGCCTACAAGCAGAATACCAAAGTAGCCTTGCACAGCTTGCCCAGACTGAGCTAAGCATGGCTGCCCGTATTGCCGAACCCTTTAACAAAGCTGCTCAAGACTTCCGCGCTGCTGGCGTCAGGGTAGGTCAGGAAGCCATCCAAGTTGGCGAAACTAAGAAGGGTGAATACGCCAAACAATCCCCTCCAGAACCAAGTAATGTCGTCACACAGTTTCTGGAAAGCTTTGATAGAGAGAACTATGTAAATAACTGGCGACAAGCCAAAATTAATGCGGCGGGCGAATTCGCCGCTCATTACCGCGATGGATTGATTCAAAACGCCGAGCAGAAGGCAACTGAGCTGTTAGGAAACCAGCCACAAGTTCTGCAAGGAATGCAGGAGCTAGTGACTACGACCCGTAGTTCTTTAGCAAGCAAGCATACTGCTGCCCTACAACAACTCGACCAAGCGGAGCAGCAAGCGCTAGAGATGGCGAGTACGACCTTGGAAGCTCAACTTCAGGGGATTGACCAAAATCTCGATAGCACGCTGGCATCTCTTTCGCAAATGCAGGCAACGCAGTTGAGCCAACTCAATCAGACGGGTCAACAGCAGAAACTGGGCATCGACGGGAATGTAAAACAAGCCACTGCCGCGCTCAACCAAGGAGTTAACCAGGCTAGCACGAACCTGCAAGGCGCATTCCAACAATTTGGCGAGCAAGCAAGGGGCGTCAAAACTCCCAACATACAGGTTATCAACTCGGTAATTGCTGAGGCGCAAGGTCAGCTAGATGGCATGATAGCGGCTACGCAGACCGAAATTGAAACTGGCATCACTAATGCAGGGCAGGGAATTGTCCAACAAAGTCAGCAGACAATACAGAGTCTGAACGCTCTCGGTCAGCAGGCAGCATCCCAAGGCGCGACGGTGGCGCAAGCATGTTCTACCAATATGGAACAGGCAGTTGGGAACGCCACTATAGCCTTTTCTCAGTTGCAGAACGGTCATACCACTGGGGTGAATGCCAGTGCTGATAAGGCAGCTGCTGAATTTAAGCAGATGAGTGCAGATGTCGGGCAGAAACTCGATGGTGTAATTCAAAACCTGAATGGGAAGTTGGGTGAAAGTAGCGGACAGCTAGAAAATGGTCTGAGAGGTTCCCTAAGCGAACTGCGGTCACAAATTGATACGAAAGCGAACGAGGCAGCCGACAAGGTTCAGCCCGCTTGGAAGGGGATTGTCAAAATTATCATAGACGTTGTTGTCACAGTTGCAGTGACAGTGGCGATCGCTGCCCTTGCTGCCTCTGGTGTGGGATTAGTGGCAGCGATTGGTTTGGCGGCACTAATCGGGGCAGCGGGTGCTTTGGTGAAACAGGGAGCAAATGACCTAATTGATGGCAAGATGTCTTCCTGGCAAACCTACGCGACGCAAGCTGGATTTGGTGCTGCTGGTGGTGTGCTGCAACTTGTAGGACTGCGGGGAGCCGAAAAAGCGTCTGGTTTATTGACAAATAAATTAGCTCAGAATGCAGCTAGGGTCGGAATTGAATCTTTGGGCGAGACAGGTGCTGATATTAGCCAAAGACTGGCAGCTGGGGAGAAATTCTCCCTGGCGATGTTGGGCGTCAGCGCTGGCACTTCACTCCTGGGCAACGCTGGCGGTGAAGCCCTCAATAGTGCGTTTGGCAAGCTTGGAAAGAGGCTTGGAATCGATCAAATTGATAACAAAGCGCTCAAAGCTGGTGGTGAATTTGCTACAGACACCTTTAGCGAGACGGTTACCGATGTCACCAGTCAGGTTGTCTTCGAGGGCGAGGACTTGTCTTGGCAAACGGTTGCTCAAAGCGCTGGTACATCAGCCTTGGGTAATGTTACCGCTAGAGGGGCAAATCGGGCTTACGGCGATCGCTTGAGAAATCTGGGAAGGGGCGATCGCACCTCCACTGATGTACCCAATCTCAACCAACCTCTACCTCCGGTAGGTGACATTTCTACACCGACACCAATAATTGACCCGAATACGAATCAACCTGTTGGACAAACACCTGTATCGACACCAATAATTGACCCGAATACGAATCAACCTGTTGGACAAACACCGCTACCGACACCAATAATTGACCCGAATACGAATCAACCTGTTGGACAAACACCTGTATCGACACCAATAATTGACCCGAATACGAATCAACCTGTTGGACAAACACCGCTACCGACACAAATCATTGACCCGAATACGAATCAACCTGTTGGACAAACACCTGTATCGACACCAATAATTGACCCGAATACGAATCAACCTGTTGGACAAACACCTGTATCGACACCAATAATTGACCCGAATACGAATCAACCTGTTGGACAAACACCTGTATCGACACCCACAAAGGATGAGGGATTAACGCAGACACCATCGGGTCAAATCAAGGATAGATCCCTGAATCTGGACCTACAGCAAACTTTAACAGCGGCGCTACCCCGTGACCTACAGGATAAGGTTCCCATCAACGTCGATCCCGATTTACCGAGCAATACAGTCCGCGTCCATTATGAGGTAGATGCCAATGGACTGGTTACCGACGTTCATATGCGAGTGGGACCAAATGCAAGTGCAGTGGATATCCAGTTGCACGCCCAAACAGTCCGGTTGATGCAGAATTACTCAGGTTTCTCCGGACGGATACGCATTCTCAAAGAGCGGATTGGGAACTGGATTAGTAAGAATGGTACACCGCCAGTTGGTTCGCGAGCTTGGGAAGCCAAACTGGAAGTTGAAAAATTGCCTCGGATTATTGACGAGCGCTTGGAACGACTTTCTAAAGGTGACTTAGATGCTGATGCTCAGGCAAATCTCCGCGCCGACATCGAGAACTTGCAACAGCAGTTAACGCAGCACCAGCAAACCCTGGATGAGATGGATGTAAATCCCGGTGTCGGGTTTGTTGCAGCTGACGGCAATCAAGATGTTAAGAAGACAGAACAAAACCAAGATTCTCAACCGAAAAAGAATCAAGAAGAACTATTAGAACAACTCAATGCTGCACTGAATCTACGCTTGAGTCAAAAACAAATAGAGTATTTGAATGGAAATGGTGAAGGGAATCCTTTAACAACAACCCAGCTCAAGAAATTGATGGAGCATACGCAAAATGATTGGAAACAAGTCAAAGAAAACTACCTGAAGTATCCAAAATTGATGGAGCAGCTTGTAGACTACCGCCAAGCAGAAGTTCAAAAACTGATTAACGAAGTAAAAGCTGAATTAAAAGAAGATATAGATGTCGTTTTTCAGGACAAGCAAGGCGGAGGCTCAATCCGACAAATCGCAGCAGGTAGCACCGATCTGACTTCGGATTACGACATCGTTTTCTACAGTAAAAATAAAGCCAAAGCCATTCAGGCTGTCACGCTATTTAATGAAAAATTCAGAAATAAATTTGAGAGAGAGGCGGGTTTTGTATTCGACACCAATGTCTACACACCGGGATTCCTTCCCGATGCAGCTTATAGCCCAACAGCAGCAAGACTATCTAAACTTCAAGACCTACAGAGAAACTTGAATGAAAGAGATAAAAACAATCAGAAACTGAAGGAAATAGAACAAGCACTGCAAAATTTGGATAAGCAAGAGAATGCTCAGTCAAGCCAAACGAAGAGAACGGAACTAGAAACAGAAATTACGAAACTTCAAGCCAAGATTGATAGCCTGAATGAGAAAGTAACAAAGTTACAAACTGAAGTAACTAGATTGACCAGAAATCTCAAACAGAAGCCTCAAAATCTAGATTCACCTGAGGTAGTAAAGCAAGAAATAGAGCGATTCAGTGCAGAACTAGATAAACAGTATCAATCTGAGAAGAAACGTAACGCCGCCGCCGATTCAGAAACGGATGCTGTAGTTGTAGCGGATCAAGATGTCATGTCTTTAGCGCAGCAGCGGCGCAACATGAACGAGGGGGAATGGAACCGATTCCAAGAGGAAACCTTAGCAGGAATAGAACCTGATTCGGAACTGCAAAAACAGACAGGCGATCGCTTCCAAAAGGCGAATGAAGTTTACACGCGTACAAGAGCTGAACTTGATGCTGAAATTATTGCTCAAAATAAACGGAAAGACCCAGAACATGCCGATCCAGCTAAACGAAAAGTTAATCTTGAAGATGATGTAGAAGCAATTAAGGCTCAAAATCCCAACGCAGAAATCGAAGCAAGTAACCTACTCTATACCAAGCGGTTGGAAGAGGTTAAAACGATCTTGGAGCAACTCGAACCCCTGCGGGATAAGCGGCGTAATGAACCGTTAACAGAGCAAGAGAATGAACGCCTCAACCGATTAACAGTTGAATGGAATAAGAAACAAAGCGAAGCACTAATTTTTGCTAATCAAGCTTATTACACAGGCGGTGCTGCTCAACACGTTGTCGGCAATCAACAGATGAGTTTAGGTCGGAAACTGACACCAGAAGAGTACTTAAATTCATTTAACGAACAAGTCAGCTATGCACTGGAACATATCACAGACCAAGAAGGTTTAGGTCATGCACTCTGGACGAGCGGTAAATATTTAGATCGAGCAACGGATGCTGTCGATCAGCTTACACAACTCGAAAAACTTTTAGACAGTTCTCCTATCAATATCGATCAGGGAACTAAGGCTCGCGTGAAAGGACTGCGCGAGATGGCTCAAGAGATGCTCAACATTAAGAAAGGCAAAGAACAGTATGCCGATCTTACTCCCGATCAGAAAGGAGACAAAGCCATAGAAGTGGCTCAAAAGTATCAAACCAAGTATGGATTTGATTTGCAAGATATTAATGGGATGCGGCAAGAACTGATTGGCTTAAGTATTCAAATAAATCAGCAAGTTCGCCGTCAAGGCGAGAGTTATAAAGCCAAAAACTCCTTGGATCCAGAAGGTGGTAATCAGCAAAACTCCACTCGCACTTCAGCGGTTAATCCGTCCGAACGTCAGAGCGATCGTACAGATGAATCCAAAGCAGAACCGAGTATTTCTAACCAAAAGACGAGTGAGGGACAGGAGAAAACAGAAGAGAACGACAACCAAGAAATTGCACCTCAAAATCACCCAGGAGTTGAACTTCACAATCACTTCACGGGAATCTTAAAACCGGCAAAAATTATAGAATTGACACGCAAACAACCAAGCGAGATTTTGACAGACTTATGGAACAATTCATCAGGTAACACTAAAACTGTTATGGGAGAAGTGTTGAAAAAGAATGGCATTTTAGCAGCAGATGCAGAGTCATTAAACTTGAGCAAATTAAAAGTTGTAGAAGTCACAGTTCTAGAGCTTCTGACTGCTACAACAATTCCCTTCGATGAAACCTATAGAATTAGAGGTAGTGTTCTACTCTCAACCACTCCGGAACAACAAGTTAGAGCCACATTAGAACAACTCAAAGCGGATGGCATCAAGTATGCAGAATTACAGGGAGGATTACCGCGCGGAATCAACCCCGATCAATTTAAAGATCTGCTTAAAGAATATGGATTAGAAGTACGATTTCTAGAAATAATTAGTTCTGAACGATTGGCAAGTCAACACCAAATCAAGGAAAAAGACTTAATTGCGAAACCTGAAAGAAAAGCTTTACAGCAAGTTGGTAACGGTCAAACAATTGGTATAGACATTGCTGGAGCAGAAAGTCGATTCACTCCAGAAGGGATGAAACGCTTTAAGAAACTCTATGAAGACCTCAAGCAAAAGGCAATAGAACAAAATTCAACATTTGTATTGCGACCTCATGTAGGAGAAGGCTATCCAAAGAGATCCAATACAGGCCAACTCGAAAATAGTGACGAACATCGTACAATTGCTCAGGAGAATTTGCAACAACTGATTAATACCTTAGAAGAATTAAAAGCGAACAATCAATTATCCGATCGAGTCATTGTTCGTTTGGGTCACGCTACTCATGCTACCCCCGAACAACTCACAAGAATTCAACAACTAGGCATTATAGTTGAAGCCAATCTCACCAGCAATCTAGTGACTAGAACTGTTGCCGATTCGGTTGAACAAAATCAGGTACTCTTGAAGTTCTTGTTCCACGATGTTAAAACCGTCCTTAATACAGATGCGGGTGGAGTTATGAGTACCTCTCTACAAAGAGAGTACGAACTTGCTCAGACAATCATGAGTAGATTTAATAACAATGAAATTCCTGTCGTCGTTGATAACATTCATTATTACTTCAGTGAAATTCCTGATGAAGGGGATAGAGAACCTGGGGTTGAATACAGAATTTTAACCGACGAAAAGCGGAAAAATTTTGATTTAGATCGTCTCAGAAAAGAAGCTGAAGGCTATTCTCAAAAAATGCAATCTAACCCCAATAATCAAAGCCTAAGCAGCGAAGAGTGAACCAGATAGAATATTTATCAAGAGAGGAACGATATATCTATGGAAATGTGGCTTCTGCATCTTGCAGCACTGGAAGAACATGAGCGATGGGTTAGGGGAGAACGCCAAGGTTCCGGATGTCTTGTGCTAGAAAATGAAGACTTAAAAAATGCCGTTTTGCCCGGGTTTAACCTGGTAGCTGCCCGATTTGTAGGATGTGATTTTAGCAAGGCAAACATCAGGGGTGGTAATTTGACGAGCATTCAGTTGATAAATTGTATCTGGGACGGCGCAATGTTAGAAATGGCAACTCTCGATAAAGCGGTTATTGAGAATTGTCGATTTGCCGGAGCGTATCTTAATGTAGGACATTTTATCGAAGCACAAATCCGGGGAGGAGATTGGAGTAAAATTGATCTCCATAGGTCAACTTGGACAAATGCTCAAATACGGGATGTCTGTTTTAAAAATGCGCGTTTTCAGGGGGCAAAACTCCACAATACTCATTTAATAGGTTGTGACTTGAGGGGGGCAAATATTGCTGCTATGACTCCCTATAATGCAGTTTTTGAGTGCTGTGATTTTCGCAACTGCAATCTCACCTATCTCAAACTTAAGAACACCGTATTTAACAAGTGTGGATTTTACGGTTGCACCGGGACTCCGACTTTGGAGGGAGAGTGTGAAGCTCACGAACCTGACTTATCTGAGAACTTTGATGGTAGTAGAATCGTTGATACTGAAAAACTCTTCCAGCTTTGGGGTTTGCGTTAAGAGTGCTTAACTATAACAGGACTGACGCAAGGGCGTTGCCAGAAACCCGGTTTTTTCGTCAATCTCTAGTTCCCTTTCCCAATGATTTTTCCTATCACCTTAGTTTCTTTGCGTAAGTCATATATAAAACGAATCTCAGTAGAAGTTGAATTTTAAGGAATTATTAGAAAATGACTGTAGGACAGATTATTCATAGCCTCAAGGCACACACCGATTTCCTCTATTGCCTTGCCATCAGTCCTAATGGCAAAACATTAGCTAGTGCTAGTAAGGATAAGACTATCAAAGTTTGGAATCTCCAAAATGGTGAGGAAATTTCCACCTTAAACGGTCACACCGAGGCGGTTTTTCATATTGCTTTCAGTCCCGATGGAGAGACTCTAGTGAGTGGCAGTGAAGACAAGACTATTAGAGTGTGGAACCTCCAAAGCGAGCGGGCAATTCAGACAATGGCGGGGCATACTAATTGGGTGACATCCTTAGCAATTACTCCAGATGGACAGATTTTAGCTAGTAGCAGTTTTGATAAAACGATCAAGCTATGGAACTTGCAAACTGGAGGAGAAATCTGCACCCTTAGTGACCATTCATACCCTGTAAGTTCTGTTGCTATTAGCCCAGATGGGGAGAATTTAGTTAGTGGTAGTAAAGATAAGACTATTAAAGTCTGGAACTTGCCCAGTGCTAAGTTAATCAGCACGCTCAAGGGTCACTCAAAAGAGGTAGAATCAGTTGCTATTAGTTCAGATGGACAAACTATTGTTAGTGGTAGTTTAGATGAAACAATCAAACTCTGGAATCTCCACAGAACCCAGGAAATCCGCACCCATAATTGCGGATACTTGGGGGGTGTTCATTGCATTAGCTTCAGTCCAGATAGGCAAACTTTCGCTAGTGGTCATAAAGACGGAACGATTCGCTTTTGGAACCTGAATACGGGTGAAGAATTGTTCAGGCTCAGGGGACATTCGGTAAACGGTGTTAACTCTCTTGTTTTTAGTCCAGATGGTAAAATATTGGCAAGTTGTGCATTCTGGGACAAAACAATCCAGATTTGGGGATTGGGATAATATCCTCTATAATAGCTGACAATCTTGAACATAAAATCATTATGTACGATTAGTAACAAAAATGGGATATTTTATTATGGCAAACCCAGAACATCTCGCTCGTTTGAAACAAGGAGTTACTGCCTGGAATGAGTGGAGAAAACAAAATCCTGAAATCCTTGTGAATCTTTACCAAGCAGACCTCAGTTATGCACAGTTAAGTGGGGCAAACCTGAGTCATGCTAATCTCACTGAAGCTAATCTCACCTCAGCTAACCTCAGTCAAGCTAATCTTAATAGAACAAGTCTCAGAAGAGCTATCTTGAGAGGAGCTAACCTCGATCAAGTTAACCTTGAAGCAGCAAACTTAGAAGACGTTAACCTCAGGGGATTAAACCTTCGTGGAATCAATTTTCATATGGCATTCCTGGAAAGGGTAAACCTTGATAGCGCTAATTTGTGCGATGCAAACCTCACCAGTGCTAACCTGAAAGGGGCTAACCTGAAAAGGGCTAACTTCAAAGGAGCAACTTTGTGGAGAGCGACTCTATGTGAGGCAAACTTGGAAGGAGTTAACCTTGAAGGGATCTCCTTGGAAGAGGCGAACTTGAGTCGAGCTAACCTGAGTCGAGCTAATCTGAGTGAAGTTAACCTTGAATTTGCCTACCTTGGAGAGGTTAACTTGAGTTATGCCAATTTGAGTAGAGCTAATCTGGAAGACGCTAATCTCGAAGGAGCTAATCTGGAAGGGGTTTTATTTAGCAAGACAAATCTCAACGGAGCGAACTTAAATGGAGTTACCCTTGAAGGGGTTTTTGATATCAGCCCGATGGAATAAATTTTTTTGATTTATGACTACTACATCGACTTCAACTAACTCAGATAGTCTGTTTCTAACCTTTTTATCCCCAGCGCCATTTTATTCAAATCCGGTACGTTCTTTTTTGCAATATCTGCAAAAGAGCGCTCGCCCGCTCAATTTTCCCAAAAACCTCTACACCGCTTCCGAATCTCTTGTAGAGGACTACCAACCCCTAACTCCCTTATTGCAACTCCCAGACGGCACTCAGCACCCAGTGGCGATCGCAATCACCCCCCCACAGAACAACTCATCGATGTTGACGCTGGATTTTGGCGGTGCTGATGTCGCCAAATATTTAGTAGGCGAACAAGGGGATGATGCCAGCATTGCTTGGCTAACAGATATTCTAAGTACGGGAGGGCGCATGATCAGAGCTGACTGTGCCTTCGTCTCTTTTGAAACCCAACCCAACCAAACCTCTAAAGTAAGAATAGAACAAGGTAGGTTAAATTTAGAAAAACTACCGCTGATACTGTGGACTACAGCAGCTCTGTCCTCAGATTTATCTGCTATTGCTGAAGCAGCATGGAAAGCAGAACAACAATGGGATGGTGCTTGGTTACTCATTCCCCATACACTGCCTGAAAAAAGTCGCGGCGAAACTCAACATTCCCTCTGGATTGATACAACTCAAACCCGTTACTTTCTAATTCCCACTCACCAAAAAATTACCAGCGGAGATTTTATTCTCCACACCCTTGACGGCGAGGAAAGGACAGTTAATCCTACTTCTCTCACCTCGTTTGAAATTACAGAAGCAGAAGCAAACGCCTACCTGCAAAACGAAATCGCTCAGGTAATGGAGCAGGCGAAAAATGCTCTTTCTGACTTGATAACGTCGTCAGTAGAACAAGGCAGATTTGATTCAACTTCCACCCCATCTTCTGAGAAGTTTCTCTCCAACCTTATGGTTGCTCTGATGGGCGTTACTCCACAGGAGGTACAAAACAATCCCGCAACCGCCCAAGCTGGGTTACAAAACTTCCTCAGCCAACTCAAAGCCATAATTCACGGTTCTCTTTCAGAAGACTCCGCCCAACTCGAAGCAGCACGCGGACGCACCCGCTCCCTACAAGTAACCCTAAAAGCTTATAGCATCGATCTAGGGGAGGCATTAGAAAAATTTCCCGATCGACTGCATCAATTGCAGCGCTTCTCAAAGCAAACCCCTGACCTGCAACAAACAACAGCTAAACTACGAGAATTGGCAGACAAAATTGACTTTTCCTCCGTCAATAAAGGGCAGAGTCTGGGTGAGGTTATAGCGGCTTTTGTCCAAACTTATCAGAAACTTTTTGGCAAAGAAGATGAAGCCAAAGCAGAAGAAAGGCGGCAGCGAGAGTATAGAGAAATGGCAGACAAGGCGATCGCGCGCTCGCTGAGCGACTTTAAATTGCCATCTTTCGATTTTCAGGATTTGCTACCTAAAACCAACTCGAAGCCACAACAAGAGCAAAAATAGCGGTTTCCTGGTACGTTGCTTTGGTGATGTATTTAGGAGTTAAGCTGCTACGCACCTAATTTGAGAGTCAAATTTTCTCTTCTTCTTGTGGGGTGGGCATCTTGCCCGCCTCTTTATTGGATTTAAATGCGTAGTAGCTTAGGAATGACGCGGTGTCACCCCCTCAGAGTCATTCCTATATATGGGTGATTAACCGGACATGATATAATATCGTTGACCGTGGCATCGCAATTACGACCTATAGGGGCAATTAGCAATTAGCAATTAGCAATTAGCAACAAAGCTAATCATTCCGATGCCACCGGATTTGATATAATTCCTGCCCATAACAGCGGTTGCCGCTGTATGTTAAGCAAAGTTAGGAGCGGGATTTGCTGGCTAGATTAATCCGATCGCTCAGCTGGCGCAGGGTATTCGCCATATTAGAATCGGTCTTTTGCAGCTGGGAAATTTTATCGCAACTGTACATCACCGTGGTATGGTCCTTGCCGCCAAACTCCTCGCCAATTCTCGGCAAACTCAAATCCGTATGTTGGCGCATTAAATACATCCCGATTTGGCGTGCCATACTAATTTCCCGTCGTCGCGAGTTACCCTTTAAATCTTCAATCGACACCTCAAACGCATCCGCCACCACCATGATCACCGCATCCGGCGTCGCCGGGACTTTTTCCGTTGGCGGGTTTAAAACCGGGGCGATATTCTCTACCGTCATCGGTAACCCGGAAATCGAAATATACGCCACAGCGCGAATTAAAGCACCCTCCAGTTCCCGAATATTCGAGGTGTAATTCGTCGCGATATATTCAATTACATCGCGAGATAAGCGCATATTTTCATACTCTGCCTTCTTTTGTAAAATCGCCATCCGCGTTTCCAAATCCGGCGGTTGAATATCAGCAATCAACCCCATCGAAAACCGGGAACAAAGGCGGTCTTGCAATCGGGAAATCTGCTTCGGCGGTCGATCTGCCGCCAAAACCACTTGTTTTCCGGCTTCGTGCAGCGTATTGAACGTGTGGAAAAACTCTTCTTGAGTATATTCTGTCCCTTCAATAAATTGGATATCGTCCACCAACAATACATCGGCGGCGCGATAATGGGCGCGGAAGCTTTGCATACTATCTTTGCGAATCGCCGCAATCAAATCATTGGTAAATTGCTCGGTGGAAACGTAAAAAATTTTGGCATCCGAACTAATATCGAGGCGATAGTGACCGATAGCTTGCATCAGGTGGGTTTTCCCCAAACCAACACCCCCGCAGAGAAACAGGGGATTAAACTCGCGCCCTGGAGATTCGGCGACAGCTAAAGCAGCAGCGTGCGCCATGCGATTGTTAGACCCGACCACAAACCGCGAGAACACATGCTTGGGATTTAACGTCGTCGGTCTGGGTCGCTGACCGGAAGTAGCTTCTGGAGGATTGGGATTGACTGGTAAAGGCCAAGAAATTTCCATATCGCTGGTAATATCTTCATCCCCTTGGACAACGCTAATGTAAATTTCCACCGACTGACCCAAAATATCTTGCACTACCTCTGCGATGGTTTTGATGTAGTACTTCTGTAGCCAACTGCGAGCAAATGGGTTGGGCGTGCGAATCACCAGACAGTTATTTTCCAGTTGTTCGGCAGTAGCGGTTTTGATCCAAGTTTCAAAGGTAGGGCGGCTCAACTGTAGCTGCAAACGCTCCAGAACCTGGCTCCATAAATTTTTGAGGGAGTCTTCCACAGGTTTTCCTCCGCCCCTATCCGGCAATAAATACTGTATGAATCAGCTTAGCAAGTCTGGTCAGCACCATCGAAAGGGTTTTGACTTACCATTAAAGGCAAGCCGTGTCAATTCCCATTGGTTGAGGACTTACCCAAGGGCGTTCCTAGAAACCCGGTTTCTTTGCGTCAGGGTGGATGGGATTCGCTTTTGTACCATTGCTTGCTAATCCCCCTGGTCCCTCCAGGAAAAAAAAGAGCCATTATTTACACTGAAGATAGAGTAATTTCGTAGCCAGCTATGAGCTACTGTATCAATCCCAGCTGTCCCAAGCCCAACGACGCCGCCAACGCCAATAGTCCCATTTGTCGTCACTGCGGTTCGGAGTTGTTACTAAAAGGGCGCTACCTAGTAATGCGCCTTTTAAGCGACAAAAGCGGCTTTGGCAAGATTTATGAAGCATTTGACGGGTCAACCCCCAAAATCCTCAAAGTTTTAAAAGAAGATCACAACACCAATCCCAAAGCCGTCGAACTATTCCAACAAGAAGCGGTAGTATTGAGTCAGTTAAACCATCCAGGAATTCCTAGAATCGAGCCAGATGGATACTTTCAAGTTTTTCCTAGAGGTGCAAAAGAGCCGCTACATTGCATCCTAATGGAAAAAATTGAAGGACCAAATTTAAAACAATGGATGCAGCAACAAGGCAATCACCCCATCAGCGCAGACCAAGCGCTAAATTGGTTAAAACAACTGGCAGAAATTTTGCATCTCGTCCATGAAAAAAACTACTTTCATCGCGATATAAAACCAGAAAATATCATGCTCCGCCCCAACGGTCAATTGGTATTAATTGACTTTGGCACTGCTAGAGAAATGACCTATACTTACCTGGCAGCAGTGAGCGGAACGGGCAGCATTACAAAGGTAAGTTCCGCTGGCTACACGGCTCCAGAACAAGAACAAGGTCACGCCGTACCCCAGTCTGATTTCTATTCTTTGGGACGGACTTTTGTTTATTTACTCACGGGCAAGAACCTGACCAATCAGGCAATTTATGATGCAATTAGAAACGAATTAAACTGGCGCAATTTTGCTCCCGAAATAGCGCCCACACTTGCCAATTTTATTGATAAGCTGATTGCTCCTAAAGCAGCAGATAGACCTAAAAATACCCAAGAAATTATAGACTGTTTAGCTAAAATTTACCAGAAAATGTATTATGCTAAATTTCCGGCGGTTAGCAGCAATACGTTGATGCAATCTTCAGCCAAAGTTTCCCTAATTACAAGTAAATTTATCAGGCATAATAAAAAATGGCTAGTATTAGGATCGGTGGCTTTAGCTGTAGCATTAGGAGGATATGGAGGTTGGGAATTTTACCGCAATACCTCCCAAATTACCTTGATTGAAAATATCTCGCCAGTCAAAATTTTGAGCGGACATTCCAGCTTTATTAATTGTCTGGTTTTTAGTCCCGATGGTGAAACATTAATTAGCGGCAGTGCTGACAAAACTATCAAAATTTGGCATCTGGCCACCGGCAAGGAAATTCGCACAATTAAAGACCATTTCAGCTTTATTAATTATCTCGCGATCGCACCCGATGGGCAAACCTTATTCAGCGCCAGTGCTGACAAAACAATCAAACTTTGGAATCTGGCCACAGGCAAGGAAATTCGCACCCTCAAAGGCCATTCTGGTTATGTGAATTATCTCGCCATTACCCCCGATGGGCAAACCTTAGCCAGTGCCAGTGCCGACAAAACTATTAAACTTTGGAACTTATCCAATGGGCAAGCAATTCGCACGCTTAAAGGGCATTTAACCTCGGTAAATTCTTTGACAATCAGCCAGGATGGAAAAACATTATTTAGCGCGGGGGCTGACAAAAATATTAAAATATGGGTTCTGGCAACGGGAAAACAAATTCGCACCCTAACTGGACATACCAGCTTTGTTAATTACCTCGCCATTAGTCTAGATGGGAAAAAATTATTGAGCGCCAGTGCTGACAAAACTATCAAAATTTGGGATATTGCTAGCGGAAAAGAAATTAACACCCTAAAAGGCCATACCAGTTTTGTAAGTTACCTAACAATGGCACAGGATGGGCAAACGCTGATCAGTGGAAGTGCTGACAAAACTATCAAAATGTGGAATCTCTACACCGGAAAAGAAATCCGCACGCTTAAAGGAGATTTTAACTATGGGAATAATTTGGCGATTAGTCCGCTTGCGATTAGTCCCGATGGGCATACTGTTGCCACGGGTAGCGGTGACAAAACTATTAAAATTTGGCAAATACCGTTAAAATAAAACAGGACTTATGCATTAACTCTATATATGGTGGTTGCGGTGCGTTACGCAACGCTTACGCACCCTAGCTTTAGATTCTTTGCCTAAGTCCTGTAAAAGTTCCCGCATCGATAAACTTGTTGCCATGTGGAAACCAGAACTGCTAGTCCCGGCTAAAAATTTGCAACGGTTAAAAGTCGCCATTGCCTATGGTGCAGATGCCGTTTATCTAGGAGGGCAAAAGTATGGTTTGCGGGCGCGGGCAGACAATTTTACCGACTCTGAGTTAGCGTTGGGTGTAGCATTTGCTCATCAGCACGACGCTAAAGTCTACATCACCCTCAACGCTTTTCTCCACGATGCCGATTTTGAGGGATTGGCAGACTATTGTCAGTTTCTCTCTGCCATCGGCGTCGATGGGGTAATTGTCTCCGACCTCGGCGTGATTCGCGTCATTAAAAATAGTTCCAATCTCAACATCCACCTATCGACTCAAGCTTCTTGCCTCAACTCTTATGCGGGGCGTTTGTGGAAGCAGATCGGAGTCAAGCGCCTGATTGTCGGTCGAGAACTCAGTATAGCCGAAGCTGGTGCAATTCGAGAACATTCGGGCATCGATGTGGAAATGTTTACCCACGGGGCGATGTGCATGGCGTATTCCGGTCATTGCACAATTTCTAATTTTACGGCAGGGCGAGATTCTAATCGAGGCGGATGCATTCAATCTTGTAGATTGCCCTATCAGTTAGAAAGTGATGACAAGAAACAGGAAGATTTAGTAACGTTCATGTCTTCTAGGGATTTATGGGGAATCTATCAGATTGGAGAGTTTTTTAAACATCAGATTTGTTCTTTAAAAATAGAAGGAAGGATGAAATCTTCCTTCTACGTTGCCCTGAATTGCAAGGTTTATAGAAAACTAATTGATGCCTATGCAGACGGGACATTGAATGCAGAAATGCTTCAAGTTGCAGCAGCAGAACTGCAATCCGTTCCCCACCGAGACTACTTTTCCGGTTCGCTGGAAACGCCAGCAGGAAGGGATTCGGTGTTCGGACAGTTATCGGGAATTAATACGGGAACGCATCAATATTTAGGTATTGTCATCGAGTCAACGCCCCAAGAAATTGTTTTGCAATTGGTTGAACCTTTGGCAATTGGAGATAAAATTGAAATTATTCCATTTGAGGGGGAAGCGATCCGCTGGAAGGTCGATGGGTTATTTTCGGTGACGGGCGATCGCATAAATTCCATGCGACAAGATAGCGTTGTTCGCATTCCCAAAATTGATGCACCCATAAACCTACAAAATGTCGCCAAATTAAATGTAGTTCGATTTGCTCAAGAAGTTAAAACAGTCACGATCCCCCCTGCCCCCCTTGCCAAGGGGGGTTAAAGTATGTGCTTGCCAAGGGGGGTTAAAGTTTGTGCTTGCCAAGGGGGGTTAAAGTTTGTGCTTGCCAAGGGGGGTTAAAGTTTGTGCTTGCCAAGGGGGGTTAAAGTATGTGCTTGCCAAGGGGGGTTAAAGTATGTGCTTGCCAAGGGGGGTTAAAGTATGTGCTTGCCAAGGGGGGTTAAAGTTTGTGCTTGCCAAGGGGGGTTAAAGTATGTGCTTGCCAAGGGGGGTTAAAATGTGTTCTTTTGTCGCATCAAGTCCAGAATATATGCAATTTAATACTTTTGTTTCTTCTATTGCCGATATTGATCGATGCGCTAACGCTGCCAATCTGTATGAGGTGTTGTTGGAACCTGCGTTATTAGCTAGACAGGGGAAACTTTCAGAACAGAGGGTACACGAGTTAGCAACGGCAGCTTTACAGCGAGGACTGCGCCCGGTTTTGGTATGGGATATATTGATGCCTGAACGGGTGATGAAAAGTGTATGCGATCGCATCCAGAATTGGGACCTCACCCGCTTCGCAGCAATCCGCGTTTGCGATCCGGGTGTCGCTTATTGGCTGTTAATTCATTTCCCAGAAATACCGCTTCAGTTAATTGTTGAAACAGGCAATCATAATCTCGAATCTCTCTTAGGTTGGTGCGAAATTTTTTCTGGTAATTTGGAACGTCTCGTTCTATCCATCGAACTACCTGAAGAAAAACTAATTGAATATTGCCAAGCGCTTCCCGTCGCCTGCGAATTGCTGGGTGTAGGACAAATTTTACTGTTTTACTCGCCGCGAAGTCTGCTAGCAGAACATTTAGCAGAGGAGAATTTTAATCCAGACTCTCCCCTCTATTTGGAAGCTACTGCTGCTTTTGCAGACAATCCCAATCGGCATTTCCCTACTTTGGAAACAGGGCATGGAACCTTCATGTTCCTCGACAAAGACCAGTTTATCCTCGACAAATTAGATGCTTTACAAGCGGCTGGTTTGCATACGGTACGCTTAGACTTGCGACATCTGGAACAGGAGGGTGATGTAGCAGTAGATATCGAGAGAATTTGTAGCAAAATTTTGTCAGATCCTGCTTCCCTGCGCGTCAACTGGTCGCGAGAAACACGCGCTCCCTTTTTCAAAGCCAATCGCACAACTGCCCTATTTCCACGCATGAAATCGAAAGTAACCGACTATCGAAATGATGCTTGTTTAGCTGAGGTTTTAGCTGGAGAAGGTGGGAAATATGTTGTGTTTTATACCAGGCGTCCTTTTGAGGTTTCGCAGATGAAAAGTAAAAGCATGATAATGCCAACGGGTGAAGAGATTAAACTTCCCCAAGAGGTTACTTTTCGCAACTTAAACGGGGAACAGATTGATACTTTTGAGTCCGAACAAATTCTAGTTACGGACTGGATTAAGAAGGCGGTACCAGGCTCCCTGCTGCTGGGCGGTTGATACCGGAATAGGCCACAAACTGGTATGATTCCTTCTGACTGGAGGGAGCGATATGCCCCCAACGCTTGCACGAACGCGCGCAATTAACCTATGAACGCCAATATCCTATTTCCCTGGCAGCAAGAGGAACTGATTCTTCAAAGCCAACGCATACTAAACAGCTTTAAGCATTGGGCAGGACATTCTCTGATCGAAATCAGTGGCTCACCTATCCAAATAGCACAGGCATTATTTGAAGCGCCTTTTCCAGTATTTTCTCACGGGAGCGAGCCAGACCCGATTTTCAACTACGGAAACCGCAAAGCTTTGGAACTGATGGAACTCAATTGGGAACAATTGACTCAGATGCCTTCAAGGTATTCTGCCGAACCCATAGAACAGGAGGAACGCTTGCGTCTGCTCAACCAAGTGACAACCAAGGGTTATGTTACCAATGGTCGGGGAGTCCGCATTTCTCGCACTGGTAAACGGTAAATGGTTTCAGACTTTACCGTTTGGAACCTGCTCGATGAGCATAATCAACATTGCGGTCAAGCGGCTAGGTTTACTCAGTGGATGCTGCTGCAAGAAAACAGAGAAAGTTAACCGGGAAGTACGTTATATTTTGAAGCGATCGCCAATCATGGAAACAACAAACCCATTGGACTTAGTAACAGGCGGATTAGCCCTAGCTGTATTAATCGGCGGCTTGCTGATGCTATTTTTTGGCATATCTGCATTTGGAGATAAGGATAAGTAGCTTGACACTCCCCCGTTTACAGCGGATTGCTTTTCGAGTTCTCTCCCCAAGCAATACATCATTGTAGGGGCACGGCACCAGTAACCTTTGTCGCATTACTCAAAGCTTTTCGGATGCCGTGCCCCTACCTCCCGTTGACTTTAACCGTCAGCATTAATCTGAGCGATCAATTCTTTTAATACCTCATCTGCCTGAGCGTTATCAATTTGACAAGTTCCGGCATTAGCATGACCACCACCGCCATACTTCAGCATCAATTCACCAATATTGGTTTTAGAGGTGCGATTGAAAATTGACTTACCCACCGCAAAGACTGTATTTTGCTGTTGCAGACCCCACATTTGGTGAATCGAAATATTGCAATTGGGGAAAAGAGCATAAATTACAAATCGGTTGCCTGCATAGATAGTCTCTTCATTTCTTAAATCGATTAACACCAGGTTTTTATAAACCTTGGAACACCGCTGAATCTGTTCCTTAAATTTTTGTTTCTGCTCGAAGTAAACATCAATTCTTTCTTTGACATCAGGCAGTTCCAAGATTTCTTCGATTGTGTGTTCTTTGCAGTAGTCAATCAGATGCATCATCAAATTATAGTTAGAGATGCGGAAGTCCTTAAAGCGTCCCAAACCCGTGCGGGCATCCATGAGGAAATTCAGGAGTACCCACCCTTGTGGATACAGAACTTCTTCTATTGTGAACTGAGCAGAATCTCCCTTATCTACAGCCTCCAGCATTTCCGCAGAAATATTGGCAAACTTATTTTGCCCACCCAAGTAGTTGTAGACGACTCTGGCGGCTGAGGGGGAATCAGGATCGATAATATGATTGGCCTTAATTGTTTCATGGCGAATCGTTTCGCTGAAGTGGTGGTCAAAAGCTAGACCGACGCCTTCTACATAGGGTAAGTTAGTGGTGATGTCTCGGCTGGTAACCTCTATTTTGCCATCCTGCATATCTTTGGGATGGACGAACTTTATATCATCAATAAGGTCAAGTTCCTTCAGTAAAATCGCGCAGGCGAGTCCATCAAAATCGCTTCTAGTTACCAGACGGTACTTTTTCCCTTCTTCCAGCATATAATCTCCGAAAACCAATTTGTGCTTAGGATATAGACGCTCCCTAGTAGTTTACCCAAGTGTGTGGCTAGAATTCCCAATCCGTACTTTCACTTTAAACAGTTCGCGATCTTTCAGGATCGGTGCGCCATGAAGGTGGGTACTGATGGTGTCCTACTGGGGGCGTGGACGGATACCACAGGCGCACAACACATCCTCGATATCGGCACGGGGACGGGTTTACTGGCACTGATGTTGGCGCAGCGATCGCCCGCGAATATCGATGCGGTAGAAATAGATGCAGATGCTTGTATTCAGGCGAGGGAGAATGTTACGCGATCGCCCTTCAGCAACCGTATCAATGTATACCAGTGTCCCATCCAAGACTATGCCGCCACTTGCTCGGTACGGTACGACCTGATAGTCTCGAATCCACCTTTTTTTGCCAACGCCTATAAAGCACCAAACCAGGAGAGAGCGATCGCGCGCCATAGCGATCGCCTCGAGCAAGTCGATCTATTACAAGCAGCAGAACAACTTCTATCTGAAAACGGTCGGTTGGCTGTAATTTATCCAACTGAAGCCGCCCAAATTTTCCACCGAAAAGCCGAAGCCTTCGGTTTTTTTTGCCACCGTAAACTGTACGTTAAGCCAACATTAAATAGTCCAATCAAGCGCGTTCTAATCGAACTGGGCAAAAATCAATCGGCATATCAAGAAACCACCCTTACCATAGAAGCAGACAGACATATTTACACAGCTGAGTTTATTGCCTTGATTAAAGACTTTTATCTGAAGTATTGAGATTCAATTATCAAAGTAGGGACACGGCATCTGAAATATTCTCTATAATATAATATTTTATGATTGCCCTGTCCCTACTCTGAAACGGGGAATAAGCTTTGTCGTGACTCAGTCCTGTATAGAACTGTATCACTGTTAAGAAATATTAAAAAAATTAATCAGTCAGATTAATGATTGACTGCCAGAAAGCTTTGCGTGCAGGCATTAATGCTGCCGCTCGCCCCTTGCGCGTACCTCTGCTGCAAACCGCTATCAACCGCATCTCCAACCGTTACAGCTACGAACCGAGGGACATTTCTGAGAATTATATGAAGATTTATTGACAAGTTGTAAAGTTTTGTGATAATTTAACAGTGGTCAGGTAAGGTTTCATTCTCTGGAAGCTCTCGGTTTGACCTTTGTGCCAGTTGCAAATCTAGTCAATAAGGTGGATCTGTACTATGCCATTTACTATCGACTCAGCTCGCGGTATTTTCCCTAACACTTTATCCGCTGATGCTGTACCTGCAACAATTGCCAGGTTCGGTCAGTTGAGTGCCGAAGATCAACTCGCATTGATTTGGTTTGCATACCTTGAAATGGGTAAAACAATCACAATTGCTGCTCCAGGAGCAGCTAATATGCAGTTTGCCGAAGCAACTATGAATCAAATTCGGCAAATGTCATTTGGCGAACAATCCCAGGTGATGTGTGACTTGGCAAACCGCGCTGACACACCGATTGGTCGAACCTATGCTACCTGGTCTGCCAACATCAAATTAGGTTTCTGGTATCAGCTTGGACAATGGATGGAACAGGGAATTGTGGCTCCAATTCCAGAGGGTTATAAACTTTCTGCTAATGCCTCAGCCGTACTGCAAGCAATCAGAAATCTAGAGTCAGGTCAGCAGATTACGGTATTGCGTAATTCTGTGGTTGACATGGGGTATGACACGAGCAAATTGGGTAGTTATAACCGAGTTGCCGAACCTGTTGTTGTTCCCAAAGAAATGTCAAAGCGGAGTAAAGTCACGATTGAAGGCATTGATAATCCAACCGTACTCAGCTACATGGATAACCTGAATGCCAACGATTTTGATGCGCTAATCGAGTTATTTACTCCTGATGGTGCTTTGCAACCTCCCTTCCAAAAACCGATTGTGGGGAAAGATGCCGTGCTGCGGTTTTTCCGGGAAGATTGCCAAAACCTCAAGTTAATGCCAGAACGAGGCGTTGCTGAACCGGCAGAAGATGGTTACACCCAAATCAAAGTCACTGGTAAAGTGCAAACTCCCTGGTTTGGTGCTGGCGTGGGCATGAATATGGCTTGGCGATTCTTGCTCAATCCTGAAAACAAAATTTTCTTTGTAGCAATTGACTTGCTAGCATCTCCCAAAGAGCTATTAAATCTGGTTCGCTAAACGCGAGCTAAGCGCGAGTAAACCTTAGATAATGGTGGATGAGCGCTCTTTTCTAAAGGGCGCTCTTTTGCTTGGGATTTGGTGGTGCAATCGGATAAATTTAAATAATCACAGTTTAGGTTGGATGATGCAAGTGAGTGAAGTTGATTGGTCTAAGACAGAGCAGAAAGTGGCTAAAGAAGCCTTCGAGAAAGCCTATGAGCGAGAAATTGCGGCTTTGATACAGGAAGTTCGCGCACAAGCAAGTGCGATCGCAGAACTTGATGATATGTGGCGTTTGCACGATTTCTTAAGTGCCAGAAGACACGATATCGATGGCAAGTACGACTACAGTTATTCAGCTCTCCTCTTTATTTTTGCCCGGTTGGTGAAAGAGGGATGGTTGCATCTGGATGAATTGAAGGGACTCCAAATAGATAAGCTTTCTAAGGTAGCTGCCCTCTCCCGCATGTGAGTAGTAGGGGCACGGCATCAGTAAGTTTTGTCCCTAAGGTCAAAGTTTTTCGGATGCCGTGCCCCTACAATGTTGTGTTGCACTAATGTCATTCAACAGTTGACAGTTGACAGTTACGGAAAGAAACCGGGTTTCACCTGAAAAATCCTTTATAAAACTAACGAGCGCAGAAGAAACTTTGGCGATCGGATAGGAAATTAATTTTTCCTTTCCCCTTTAAAGGGGGAGGCTCTAAACCGATTGTTTCTGGTAAAAATCCTAAATTAGAAATTAGCAACGCCAAAGTTTATCACTAGCAACTTGAGTTACTACAATAAGTTAATACAAGTTAACTTTACTAATACAAAATAACTTGATTTAATCGTAATAGAGAAGGCGGTTCACCTACCAAAGTTCGCCGCCTTCTCAGTCAAACCCTGTAAACAAGGATTTTCTCAATAGTATCGCCAGCTTTGGATAACCATTACATAGCTACTATCGCGCATCAGCAATTACCATGATGGTGATTTTGATGCTGCCCCCATGAGTTTGCCACAACAAGAAGTAGAGGGCATTGCCACGTTGCCGATCGAGCAACTAAGTACCAACCTCAAAGGCGCTGTGCTTGCTAACTATCTTTTCGCGATCAGAAATCGGGCAACGCTTCAACGTCCTTGGATGATTGTGCGTATTTTACCAGGTGCAAAGACTCACATCATCGCTCGTTTTGTCAACCGCCAAGACGCCGACGATCGTTTAAGAGCTTTGCGGCGGTATGTGCCAAATGCAGCGTTCGAGATTGTCTTCGCTCCTGGTGAAAGCTAATAGTGTTTTTAGGCGATCGCTTGTTGGTAAGATAAGCAAGCCCCAAAGTTACGAATAGCGATCGCCTTCCCCTTAATCGGAATCTAAACCACTTACTTGAAAGGTAGCCAAAGGGATAAATCGAATGTCTGAACAATTTGATCCAGAACTATTCCAGACTAAACTTTATCTCAGTCCTGAAAAAGACAAACTTTTTGAAACAGGGCCGTGGCCCAAACCTTTTGTCTTTAATGAAGATGTGGTTCGCGTTTTTGATGATATGATTTCTCGCTCAGTTCCCCTGTATCGAGAAGTCCTAGCTTGTGCAGCCCATTGGGCTAGAGATTACTATCAACCGGGGACTATAATTATTGATATCGGCTGTTCAACTGGAACATTTCTAGAATTATTAGGGCGATTTTTAAAGCAGCCAGCGACGCTAGTTGGCATCGATAATTCTCAACCAATGTTAGAAAAAGCGCGGCAGAAATTGGAGCGAATTCAACAAACTCATCAAGTTGAATTAATCTGTGAAAATGCTGAAAATTGCTCGTTTGAAAACTGTAGTGTAGTTGTAATTAATTACACGTTACAGTTTTTACCGTTGCAGGTGCGGCAAAAGTTGCTCAGGTCTATCTACGAGGGTTTGAATCCGGGCGGCTTGTTATTCTTGAGCGAAAAAGTTAAATCGGCTTGTCCGCAATTTCAAGAGACAATTACTCGACATTACGAAGCTTTTAAGGCGCATAATGGCTATGCCAAAACTGAAATTGAACGCAAAAAAGAAGCATTGGAAAATGTTTTAGTGCCTTTAACCGAAACACAACAAATTCAAATGCTGCAAGAGAGCGGTTTTAGTCAAATAGATTCGCCGATTAAATTGCATAATTTTATCTCGTTGGTGGCTCTGAAGTGAATGGCACTAAATTTAACAATCAGTTCCGATAAAAGTAATTGTTTAAAAAGTGCTATTATGAATAATGAAAAATAGAGGAACCTTAGAATGGATGAAAATACTGTCAAAATTGGTATCTCGTTTGAATCATTGCTGGAAGCAATTTCGTCACTGGCAATTCCTCAGAAACGCAAGTTGTGGGAATTGCTTGAAACTGAACTGTTCCAGCATGAAGAAGAGGAAGGTAAAGATAATCCCGAAACAATTGCAGAAATCCAGGCTGCCCGCACAGACTATCAGGCAGGCAATTATCTCACCCTAGACCAATATTTGGCACAGCGAGAGAGAAAATCCTCATAACTTATACCGTCATCATCCCCAAGATAGTCCAGAAACAAGATGACTCCTAACTATGCAAACTTTTAGTGCCTTTAACCGAAGTTCAATTTCTGAGCGAATAGTCTTTTATTGGTTCACTTTCACTATATGAAGCAAAAATTATCCTTACTTAACCCTGTTTTGACCGTGGCAATTGTCGGGCTTGTGCTTGGTATAGATCGCGAGATAAATGCCATTAGCATCGACGATAATAACAGGCAAAAAGAAAACGCTTCTGCTGTTGGTGAGAATTTAAACTGCCCTAGCTTGGACGAAGCTTTAGTTCCCGTTAGACACCCCGTGCGTGCCAGCTTAAATAGAAAATTTCGCGCTGAAGGGCGAGCGGGAGAAATTAACAATGTTGTCAGATTAGGAAATTACGGTGCAGCCTATTGGTGGACTAGAAGTTCAGCTACTCCCGTAGCGATACAATTTAAGGGTAATGGTTTAGGCCAAGCAGTAGCAGTAACATCTGTGCCTGATGTCTTGGTGTCATGGGGAGCTTCTCCTAATACTGCTCAGTGCATTCATCAACTGCTGGAAGAATCAGGAATTTAATTAACTATTCGACTTCCAGCTTGGGAACGAGACTCTAGAGGCTCTGCCTCGCTTTCGGACATGGGAGGCAGAGCCTCCCCGATTCGTTCCCAGGCTCCAGCCTGGGAACGAGTGAGAGAGGCTCTGCCTCGCTTATCCCGCGTGCTATTCGGCTCTGAATTAGGAATTGCTCTATGTTGAATCAGGCTGTTGGTTATTTGGCTCCTGATTATTGCGATCGCTACCCCACCCTCTTACAACGCGACGCAATTTTAGCAGTACGTCAAGAGCGACAATCCAAGTTATTCGCGCCCCAAGTCAGTCAGTACCGCGATGCCGTTTATTCTGTCCAAGACATCCAAAGCAATTGGTTCGACTTCTCCGACGCAGTTGTCAAAGTCGGTCGATCTGATGAACTATCAACTGAACAACAGCAGCGATTTTATCAAGCCCTACAAGCCTTTTGTCCTTGGAAAAAGGGGCCTTTTGAACTATTTGGCACGACCATCGATGCTGAATGGCGTTCTGACTGGAAATGGGCGCGGATTTTGCCCCATATCCAACCCCTGAAAAATCGCCGCGTGGCGGATATTGGCTGTCACAACGGCTATTTTATGTTTCGGATGGCACACCAAAAACCTGAGTGGGTCATCGGGTTTGAACCCGTCGCGAAACACTTTTGGAACTTTCAGCTAATTCAAAATATCGTCCGGCAAGAAATGCTGGCATTTGAATTACTGGGTGTGGAACATATCGACTTTTATCCCAATTTTTTTGACACCATCTTTTGCTTGGGGATTTTGTACCACCATCGGGATCCGATTGGTTTGTTGGGTAAAATGCGGCAAGCTTTAGCACCCAAGGGAGAAATTATTATAGACTGTCAAGGAATTCCGGGAGATCTACCCGTCGCCCTGACTCCGCGCCAGCGTTACGCACAAGCGCGAGGTATCTGGTTTTTACCTACCCAATCTTGTCTGGAAAATTGGATGATCCGCGCTGGTTTTACCCAGGTTCGCTGTTTCTTTGCTCAACCCCTCTCAATTGAAGAACAGCGTAGCACGGCTTGGGCAAAGGTAGATAGCCTGCGAGAATTCCTCAATTCTGACGATTTTTCCCTAACTATAGAAGGTTATCCTGCTCCGTGGCGTTATTATGCGATCGGGCGCAAAGAATGAAGCAGGCACCAGACGGGGAGACGCGGCGACGCGGGGACTACATTCAGACGAGGAATGAAGAAAATTGAATTAACCCCAGAAAAAAAGTTAACCTTGCCCATTTGTGAATGGCGGTTCTGGGCATTTTTAGCAAGAATGAAGGTAGGAGCGATCGCTAAGGGTGCCGGAGGCATATCGCTTAGTCTATAAGGATAACAATATGGATCGCAAAACTGCTACAACCTATCTGTTAATCCTGTTCTTGTTATTTGTCACCTTGGGGGACAGGATTCTTCCCAAACCGTTGAGTACTGCTAGCGTTCAAACGCGAACTTCACTCAACAACTTTTTTATCGGGTTGTTTCCTCAAAAGGGACCTAAGCTAAACCCCAATGAGCGAACGGAAAAGGCACTACAACAGGAGGAGAAGGAAGCGGGAAATTAGGATTTGGCTAATGGCTAATGGCTAATGGCTAATGGCTAATAGTTAATAGTAAAAAGGGCTTTTTGCCAGTTCTCAAGCAATTACCAATTAGCAATTAGCCATTAGCCATTACCAATGTTTAGTCCTTTTTCAACCAGCTAAACATTGCGCGTAAATCCTTACCGACTTCCTCAATCGGGTGTTCGGCTTCCTGACGCCGCATGGAAGTAAATCCTGGTTTGCCAGCTTGGTTTTCCAGGACGAATTCCCGCGCAAATTGACCGCTTTGAATTTCTTGCAGAATTTTCTGCATTTCGGCCTTAGTTTGGTCGTTGACAATCCTTGGCCCGCGGGTATAATCGCCGTATTCGGCTGTATTGGAAATGCTATCGCGCATTTTAGCTAAACCGCCTTCCACAACTAAGTCAACAATTAATTTGACTTCGTGGAGGCATTCAAAATAAGCTAATTCGGGTTGATATCCGGCTTCGACTAAGGTTTCAAAACCAGCTTTAATTAGGGCGCTTAAACCGCCGCACAAAACTGCTTGTTCGCCAAACAAGTCGGTTTCGGTTTCTTCGCGGAAGGTGGTTTCTAAAATACCGGCGCGGGTACCGCCGATGCCTTTGGCGTATGCCATCGCGCGATCGCGTGCTTGTCCAGAACCATTCTGATACACTGCAAACAAACAGGGAACCCCTTGTCCTTGTTCGTAGGTTCTCCGTACCAAATGCCCCGGCCCTTTGGGTGCTACCATCACCACATCGACATCCGCTGGCGGCACGACTTGACCAAAGTGAATGTTAAACCCGTGGGCAAAAGATAGCACCTTGCCTGGGTTTAAATGGGGTTCGATTTCATTTTTATAGACTGTTTTTTGCACTTCATCCGGCAGCAAAATCATAATCCAGTCTGCCGTCTTGGCTGCATCAGCCACCGAATGAACGGTTAACCCAGCTTCCTTAGCTTTTTCCGCCGACTTACTGCCCGGATACAGACCCACAATGACGTTAATGCCGCTATCTTTAAGATTGAGGGCGTGGGCGTGACCTTGAGAACCATAGCCGATGATGGCAACGGTTTTATTCGCCAAAAGGTCTAAATTGGCATCAGGGTCATAGTACATGCGAGCCATAAGGGCAACTCCTTCGGTGGAAGCGTCTCGATCAACACAGGAGTTGTTATTCTACCAAAATGGGTGCATGTCGTATAGGCTGCGATCGCATTTGAGAAAACGACGGCTATATAATTAGCACATCTTTATTTAAAGAAATTAACTTCCGTCAGGGCTGTCAAGCTGCTTTTTATATATGTTGCACAAAAAAGATACAAGGCTAGTCACTTTGGCGTTACTGTGCTACCTCGCGGCTGCTGAACAACCCGCAGCAGCATCTACCTTCGCTGCCGTTTTGGCTCAAACTCCCACTCCTACTGCTTTAC
The DNA here is from genome assembly GCF_041929235.1 of Microseira sp. BLCC-F43. Classification (NCBI taxonomy): domain Bacteria; kingdom Bacillati; phylum Cyanobacteriota; class Cyanophyceae; order Aerosakkonematales; family Aerosakkonemataceae; genus Microseira; species Microseira sp. BLCC-F43. The sequence continues at coordinate 4,006 of NZ_JBHFNP010000154.1, read as the reverse complement.
CAAGTCCTACAGCCGTTCCTGGGGTGACAAAGCTGCGGATTGCCAGTTCTTCCAGCATGGAGAAATTTAACGAAGCGCTCAAACAGCGCTTTGAGCAACAGTTCGCCGGACAACAAGTCACCATCGGGTACGGGGACGCAAATGCCGCGCTGCGAGCAGTGCGGCAAGAACAAGCCGATCTGGCTGCTATCGGGCGTCCCTTGACTAGGCGGGAGAAAGCCAGAGGTTTGGTTGAGGTTCCGGTAGCTCGCCATAAAATTGCCATTGTGGTCGGGGCAAATAATCCCTTCACCGGCAGTTTAACCGACCAGCAATTTGCCAAAATTTTCCGGGGCGAGATTCAAGATTGGTCTGAGGTAGGTGGGGCACCCGGTGGAATTCGAGTCATCGACCGCCCCGCAACGAGCGATATCCGCCAAAGTTTGCGGCAATATCCGGTTTTTCAGGCAGCAAGGTTTGACACGGGTGCAAACGCGGTTAAGCTATCGGAAGATACCTCGCAAGCCGTCATTCGCGAGTTGGGAACCGATGGAATCGGCATCGCCATTGCCGATCAAGTACTCAATCAACCAGGTGTTCGCGTCCTGCCGATGCATAAAACCACCCCAGATGATCCCAGGTATCCTTTCTCGCAAGGTTTGTTTTACGTCTATAAGAAAACGAATACCAGCGCTGCATTAAAGAATTTTCTGGGCTATGCAACCGCACCCCAGGGTCAGAGTGCGATTGCAGAAGCTAGAACAGCAATCGCAGCAGCAACACCTGGTGCAACTCCTACTTTGGGCACGACAACCACACCAGGTGCCACGGCTTTGCTCACCCCAGCAGCAACACCCGCTGCAACTCCTGCTTTGGGAACGACAGCAACACCAGGTGCCACGGCTTTGTCCACCCCAGCAGCAACACCCGCAGCAACTCCTACTTTGGGAACGACAGCAACACCCGATGCCACGGCTTTGCCCACCCCAGCAGCAACACCCGCTGCAACGACTGCCCCCCAGACAACACCTTTAACCACACCCACCGCTGATGCCATTGCTGGTACTTCTATTTCAGATGGAGGAGTAATGGGGATGTGGTGGCTGTGGCTCTCAAGTTTGCTACTATTTCTGCTTTGGCGAACGCTGAAAAATCAGCGTTCGCAACCTCAATCAAATCAACACCTGTCTCTGTCAAGCCTCGATCCGATCGAACCTAGCGATTCTCCTACGGTACGCGAAAGTTATCGATTCCCAGTATCATCTGATACGCCAACAACTGCTAACGAGACAAAACATATAGCACTCGCAACATCTGGGCTGGTTACTGGGTCAGCAATTGCCCCATCACAACCGATAACAGAACAGGTGTCTTCCCCTGTAGCATCGGCTCTGACCCAGAAAACTCCAGAACCCGTATCCGACATCCCAGAAGCAGCTTCTGGGTTAGTTGCTGGCTCAGAAATTCCAGACTCAAGAGAAAATTCGCCCTCACCACCCGTCACCCTCGTGAGATCCACCCCAACAGCATCGCAGCCAATCGAGTCAACTCCAGAAGACATTTCCCACACCGAGGCGGAAACCGCAATAGCTATACCTTCGGTGACACACTGGACTGCGATTGCAGCTGCTGGGTTAGTTTCTGGTTCAGACCAGGGAGACACAAAGGATACTCAACCCGTCCCAGATGACCAAGAAGATGCAAAGACAAGGAGTTCAAAAGACGCTCCGCGCCACCCTTCTTTTGATCGAACCTCCCGGTCTCAACCTCTCGAATTTATGCGTGGAGGAGCAGAAAATTCTTCCACCTGGGAATCCCCTGACTCGGATCGTGGTGTGTCCCCGCCTCCCCATCTCCCCGCTTCACCACGTCCTCTTCAATCGGTGTCCATCGGGGAAACTGTTCCAACAGAAGGGGCAACAGTATCGCTGACCTCAAGTGCTTCGCCAAAGGCGATCGCCACAGATGCAGCAATGCTATCAGACCAACCTGCTATGGCAACTCAGGAGGAGCCCCAGGAAGTACAAGCAGTAAAATCCGATACCGAAGCAACTAAGAACGCGGATAGTACTATTGTCCTGTTATCGGGCGAAGCAGAATGGGCTTACGCTTACTGGAATATCCCTAACGAGGAAAAAGAGAAATTGCGGCAGGAGGGTGGTACTAAGTTAGCGTTGCGTCTTTACGATGTCACCGATATTGACTTAAATAACCAACAGCCCCAAAGCATTCAACAAAATTATTGCAACGAAGACTCGCGGGATGGATACTTGATGGTTCCCTTGCCAGATCGCGATTATATGGTGGAAATTGGCTATGTTACAAATAACGATCGCTGGCTAATGTTAGCTAGATCGGCAGTTGTTCGCATACCCCCCACCTCGGATCTCGATCGACAGCTAGCCAATGTCGAGCTTGAAGCCATGCGGCTACTATCTGTCCCGCCTGTTAGTCCATCCATCCTTTCTTCTAGTGGCGGTAGGTTGGGTGTTACCAATTTATTAGATACCTCTGAAAATCCCCCGTCTGCCTCTACTGAAAGGACTCGTGCCAGCAAGTTTCGCCTAGTCGCAGATGCTGAGTTAAGCGTCTACGGTGAAACCGAACCCGATGCCAAGGTTACGATCGACGGTCGTCAGATCGAACTCAATCCTACTGGGACATTCAGCTGCCAAGTACTTTGCCCAGATGGCGAGAGCGAGTTTACCATCACAGCAGTTGCCGCTGATGGCGAGACTGACTCGATCCAGATCAAGCTTACCCGCCAAACCCTCAAGCCCAATCCCACTCACCGAAGAAATGGGTCTGAAGCCCCGCCCTTCTAGGGCGGCTTTTGGTTCGGAATTGCCCGGAATTTCGTTTGAATGCGCTGTACAATCATTCATAGTCATATGTGAGATTTTTTGCTCCGTGGAACAAGTCTTAACGAGAGTTTGCAAGCTTCAACCAACAACCGATCAAGGCACTAAAATTGATGCTTTGTTGGGTGCGTTTGCGGATGGTTGCAACTTGGCCAATCAGACTGTTAAGCCATCGGTAACGAGCAAAACCACGATTCAAGGTTTGGTGTATCAAACGTTGCGAGAGCAATTCGGGTTGAGTGCTAACCAAGCGGTGAGGGTGTGTGCCAGGGTTGGTGCAAACCGCAAAACTGCCAAAGCCAAAGGTAAACCAGTCAAGGCATTTCTGCCCACATCGGCGGATTATGATGCTCGGATTTTCTCGTTTCGGGAAAAGGATTGGACGGTGAGCTTGACTCTGTTGGGTTGCCGGGAACGAATCAAACTCGCTATTGGCAACTATCAACAGGGCAAGCTGAAAGGCAGAACGCCAACAAGCGCCCAACTGTGCAAGCATCAAGACGGGCAATACTACATCCATATTCAATTGAACGATGAAGCGCCCGAACCTATCCACTGTGACAAAGTGATAGGTGTGGACTTTGGACGCAGAGACATTCCGGTAACCAGCAAGGGGGACAAATGGGACGGTAAGCCGATGCAAAAAGTGAGAGACAAGTACGCCAAAGCTAGAGAGTCGATTCAGCGTAAAGCCTCTGCTAAGGCAGACGCTACGCGAACGAAAGGCACACGCAGTTCTCGAAGAAGATGCCGGGAATTGCTGCAACGGCTGTCGGGGAAGGAAAGACGTTATCAAGCTTGGCTCAACCACAACATCAGCAAAACTATCATCTTGGATGCCAAAACTCTCAGTGCCATTGTTGCGATTGAGGACTTGACAGGTATTACGGATCGCACCAATCAGCAACCCAGAAACAAGACCGAGCGTAGACGTTCCAATAGTTGGGCGTTCTATGAGTTGCGTTATTTTTTGGAATACAAAGGCGTTAAGTTCGGCGTGGAAGTGATTGCAGTGCCGCCCGCCTACACCTAAATAATCCGGGACTCTTTCCGCCCCGTCTTTTTAAAGCGGGGCGGAAAGAGGACACGAGCGAATTTATTCGCCATCTTTGATTGACTTGTGCTGCGATCATCTGATAATCTCTTGTCAGAAACGCCAGAGAAAC
>NZ_JBHFNP010000153.1:0-27834 GCF_041929235.1 Microseira sp. BLCC-F43 | reverse complement strand
GTCTACCATCTGATTTAAAAGCCTGAAGGATTTTGACCACTTACAATCTATTTAACGTCTACTTCACAATCAACAAGTAAATGAGTTTTTTAAGCAGGTTGACGGGCCCGAAAACATCGAAGATATTCGTAACATTCCTGGTCAAGCTGGTTTAAAAAAGGCTTGTTTGATTAAAGATAACGATACTGCGTCTCTTACGGGATGCAAGCCTCTGACCTAGATGGAGATTTCTCATCCACCCCCGGCAGACCGACTGCATAGGCGTTTTCTATTCCCGTGAGTCCCACGGTACTCAAGTTATCCAAACCACGCAACCGAATTACTTCTGATGCTGCACGATCTCTATCTGTTTCGTATCCACAAACATCACACTTATGCACCCGGAAGGAAAGCTCTTTCTTGCCTGTATGCGTTCTACATTTAGGGCAAGTTTGAGACGTTCCATCAGGGTTGACACGGGCAAAGAGAACTTGATGTTTCTTTGCTACCCATTCCAACAGGTTGAGGAACTGACCGAAAGCTGCCATCTTGCGGTATGCTTTCTCAACATTCCCCTGGACATAGCTTTCAAGTTCAAATCCTCAACAAACACCATCCCAACACCTTCTTTGGTACACAGATGGTTAGCCAGTTTAAACTGCCAATCTTTCCTGACGCTGGCAATGCGATCGTGGAACCTGGCAACCTTGATCCTAGCTCTCTCGCGGTTCTTAGAACCCTTCAGAGTTCTGGCGTAGTTGCGTTGCAGCAATTGCAGCCGAGGTCTAGCAATCAACTCTTTATCAGAGGTTGTCAAAAACTTTTCCAATCCCATATCGATACGAGCGTGCATCTCCATCAGGTTGGGCATCTGGTATCGATACGTCAGACTCTATCGTGATAACCACTTCCCATCTATCCGCTTTCCTCAATACCCGTGCCTGTTTGATCGCAAACCCTTCTGGGATAGGTCGATGGAAATTGATGGGTATTTTCCCGACTTTGGGCAGACTAATTTGCCACCCTGTAATCGGATTAGTCTTGAATTGAGGAACATCGACTTCATTTGTGCAAACTTCAAGCAGCGTGGAAAGCCAAATCCTCTCTCTTGGAAATAGTTCCAAGCATCATGCAATCTACGAATTGTAGTTGGCAGAACTTGAGATGGAGCTTCGCCCAACTGGGGAAATTCTTTCTTCGCCAAAGGAAGTGCTTTCTGTTGAATGTAGTAGGTGGGAAATGGTTTATCAGCTCCGATGATATATTCACGTTGGAGCGAACAATAGTCCAAACTACATTTACGCGAATTGACCCAATCCTTGATTTCCCGCAAAGCGTAGTTGTAAACCTTGCGAGATATCTCCAACCAATGAAGCATAGTCTGCTCTTGGATGGCATCGGGATAAATTCGGTAGCAATAGTTCACCCTCAGAGTCATGGGAATAATTCTCACAGGGAATCGTTGAGCTATAGACTGATATCTGATGCTGATTTTACCGGGACCCTTGCGGATAAAATCAGCAAAGGGGATGTCCATGTATCCGCACGCCTCCTAGTGCGCGGTAGGCGTGGGACTTATAGCCTCCCCCAGACCCCCACCGCAAGTTAAATTAACATGCCGCGTCAACGTTCTAAATCCGATTTACCCACAAAAACTTGTCCTGTCTGTCAACGTCCCTTCACCTGGCGCAAGAAATGGGAAGATTGCTGGCATGATGTTAAATACTGCTCGGAACGCTGCCGCCGTCGTCGGTCATCGGTCAGCGGTCAGTAGTCAGCGCTGACTACTGGCAATGGATATCTGCAAAAACTCTTGTGGGGTAGGCATCCTGCCTGCCAAAGAGTTTGTTTTTTGCCGAAGTCTAATGGACGATGCAGCTAGTTGTTACTTGTTTAAGGGATGAAAGCTAAATGTCAGATCAAAGAGTACAACCTAAACTTATTATCCACGGGGGAGCCGGTAGTTCTCTCAAAGGCAAAGGCGGAGTTGAGGTAGTCCGTCGGTCGCTTTATAAAGTCTTGGGAGAGTTATACCCCCTACTATTATCGGGAGCAAGTGCCAAAGAAGTTGTTGTGCGAGGTTGTCAGATGTTAGAAGACGATCCCCGGTTTAATGCCGGAACTGGATCGGTACTGCAATCTGACGGTCAAATTCGCATGAGCGCTTCTTTAATGGATGGACTGACTCAACGGTTTAGCGGTGTGATTAATGTATCGCGCGTGCAAAATCCGATCGATTTAGCCGCAACTTTACAAACTTCGGCAGATCGGGTTTTATCGGATTATGGGTCAGCCGAACTGCTGCGCGAGCTGCAAATTCCCATCTACAATCCCCTGACTGATATCCGATTGCAAGAGTGGATGCAGGAACGGCAGGGTAATTTTACCAAAGAAATGGCAGGGGTGGTGGCGGAAAAAGAACTGGTAGCAGATGGCAGCGCCCGCCGGGGTACGATTGGTGTAGTGGCGCTCGACTGTATGGGAAATTTAGCCGCTGGCACTTCTACTGGGGGCAAGGGTTTCGAGCGCATTGGGCGAGTCAGCGACTCGGCAATGCCTGCGGGGAATTACGCCTCGCGCTACGCAGCGGTGAGCTGTACGGGTATTGGAGAAGACATCATCGAGGAGTGTTTGGCGGCAAAAATTGTCGTGCGAGTCACCGATGGCATGTCTATAGCGGCGGCATTTGAGCGCAGTATAGGCGAAGCGCGGGGGAATCATCGAGAGTTAGCGGCGATTGGAATTGATTCGACGGGAGCGATCGCTTATGGCAAAACCAGCCAAGTCCTCCTCGCCGCCTACCACGATGGGGAAAAAATAGGCGATACCCTGGAATTAATTTAAGATTTAAGATTAGAGATATTAGATTTAAATACAATCTAATATCTCTAATCTTGAATCGTTCAAAGACGCTTGCACAAAATCCACCGCAATTCCATCGGCGGTTGTTGTTCGGCGAGGGGGAATAAATCGCGTCCGGTTGCCCAATTATTAAACCATCCCGTCGGGGGCCATGCTTCTGGCGGTAAGTGTTGTTTTTCGTATTCAAATACGGGATCGTCGGATATTAATTCTAAGGGTAAATCTTCCATTGCCGATGCCAGTTCGGCGCGGGTGAAGATGGTAGACCAAGCAATTTGAGACATTTCTCGCACTGCGGCATCGGGTTCGTACCCATCGACGGCTAAGAAAGTATTAAACAATAACAACCCACCCGACCGAATTACGTCGCACATTTTTGCCATCAACAGTCGCAGCTGATCGGCATCGCGAAAGTGAGAAATCACCTCAGCGACGACTGCCATTTTGTAGTGTGCGGGACGCATCCGCACCATCGGATCGAGGATATTGCCTTGGGTGACGATGACGGGTAACCCTTCTGCTTCGGCGGTAGCTTGTATTTGCTGCACAAATTCGGGGGTTAACTCGATCGCATGAACCAAATACCCAAGTCTAGCTAGGGGTAAGGTGTTTCTTCCAGTTCCTGCACCCACGTCTAAAATGGGGGTTTTTGCCGGATCTGCCTTCAATTGAGCAACCGTTGCCATTACTTTAGCATCTGGATGGGAACCGAATAGGGGGGGTTGTCTGTTATCCACCCAGGTTTTATACTGCTCGGCAACCGAAGAAACGACGGTAGAAAGATTGCAAGCTAACCCGGTTTGCGGCGCTTTGGCGGGTTCGTAGCGCAAAACTAGGTTGGAATGAGGTGAAGCTTCATATCCTTCTTTTAACCGGCGCGCCAGCAGTTCGCGCAACTGAATCAGTTCGTCGCCAGAGAAGGGTCTGCCAAGGGTTTGGAACAGCACCTTTAGTCGCTCCATGTAATGTTCTAGCATGGATGGCACGCAAGGCATTATCAGTTCGCCACGGGGATATATGCGCGTGTTGAGCTTGTTGAGGATGACCTGGTTGATGATCTCCGGGTCTGTGACGATTGGCGTCTGTTCGCTCTTAATTTGCGTTTCGTTAGAGGCGATCAAGTTTGCTGTCTCCGTTGCTTGCTGGTCTGTTGAGTCGATTGTAGATTTTAGCTTATCCATGTGGGAAGTCCTAGATATAGCTAACTCTCGCTGATTTCCTAACCTGCGGGGGAGAAAAAACTATTTTTAACCCTTGAAAGGCGATTTTCTACAATAATTACTGACGACCTCACCTATAGTTTTTGTTTCCCTGGAAACAGGGATGGGGTTAGAGAAGTCAGAATAACTGGTTAGTAGCGGGGTTTGACTATGGGTCAGTTTCTTAGTACGGTTTCTCTTTTGGTCTTGCTTCAAGGTTTACCAGGGATTGTCTTGTGGACGCCCGAAGCGATCGCTCAATCTCCAGCACAACCGGATTCCACCCTCCCCGCCGACCCCATACAACGGGTTTTGGCGGCTAGATTGATGACGAATTACCCTGATGGACAGTTTTATCCCGAACGCCTGGTCAGTCGCGCCGAACTTGCCTCTATTTTAGTCAAAGCTTTTGAGCTAAATAAACGAGTCGCTGCCACCAGGGAAAATTTGATTGCAGTTCAAGATGTCCCCCCTTCTTTCTGGGCATTTAACGATATTCAAATTGTTCTCAAAACTGGCATTATGCGCGGCTATCGCGACAATATGTTTTTCCCCAACCAACGAGTCTCTCGCGCCGAAGCTTTGGCTATTTTTGCTCAAGCTTATGGGGTATTTCAGTTTCCCGATGAAACTGTTACTAGAATTTTAGCTGATTATCCGGATGCAGCACAAATCCCCGATTGGGCGAAAAAATCAATGGCAACAGCACTTTATGAAGGTTTTGTCAAGCTCGATGACCGAGGTAATATTAACCCCTTAAATCCCATGACGCGGGGGGATATGGCCTACACTTTGAGTAAATTTTTAGAACGACAAAAGACACCGGCGCCTGTTTTGGAAGGCGAATATTTTAGGAGTATAAGGTAATTGGTAATTGGTAATTGGTAATATGGCATTACTACCTTAGTTAAGAGGCTCTGTATGAGAGCGTAAACAATGAGACAAGGGAGACAAGGTAGACAAGGAGGAATTAGGTAAAAATACCCCTATTACTTGCACAATCGATGCTTAAGGACTTACTCTGACCAATTACCAATTACCAATTAACAATTACCATGACAATATTAGCTTATACTGAAAACTCTATTCCTGGAACTCTGTCAGAACGGTTGCAATTGGCAGCTAGGGAAAATTTGGCGTTGGAGGTAGGGAATGAGGGAAATTTTCCGCTGGAATTGTATCGGGAATATCAGATAGTTTCGGTCATCGCTTATAGGATGCATGACTTTCATCCGATTCATAGCGATCGCATCCGTCGCGACCAAGCTTTTCCCCATGTCCGAGAAACCATCGAAATTGCCGCTAAATTAAACGTCCCCCGCATCGTCACCGTGTGCGGATTTGGCTACGAATTAGCAGATCGTCCGTTTGAAAGGTGTTGGGATTTTTTCAGTTCTTTGACACCACAAGCTAAAGCAGCGGGGGTGAAAATAACGATCGAACCATTAAGTCCGCTGCGGGTGGGTGTGATGACTGACCCAGAAGAAATTGCTCGCTTAATTGATATGTTAAACGAGCCGAATGTATTTTCGATTGTGCTAGATACGGGTCATTTAGTTGATAGCGGAATTGAATTAAATACATTTTTTGCCAACTGGAAGCGCCCCGTAGAAGAAATTCAACTTAAAGGGCCGCGTTCGTCTCCGCCAAGTCCTACAATGCCAGTCAAGCAGTGGTTAGAAGCTTTACCGCAACCACCAGCTGTTATTTCTCCAGAACACCGCCAACCGACTACTGTAGAAGAATTGGTGCATTTGGTAGGGGTGTTGCGAAATCAGCTTCTAGGTTAGGTTGAGGTAGAAAACCCAAGGGATTAGTCTTGGGTTGTTGGGTTGATCTGGAGCGAAACCCAACCTACATATTAATGAATAACCCAGATTCCGCACCCTCAAATGTCACAATCGGTTTTTACCTGTTTTGATCGAGCAATAAAGCTATAAATTATAATTTTATAGCGTATATTAACGGATAAAAAAGGTTTTAAAGGTATAGTTTATAGCTGGAAAAATAGAGTTTTCTGGGTAATTATGCTGTGTGATACCCCAGGTTGGGGAATGTGCGTAGTAAGCTGTTACGTATTTAATTTGTACACGGGGAGCTTTCTTGAGCTGGGGGAGCTAGGGAGAGGGATTGGCAGTTTTATCCCGATATTTAGAAATATACAAATTAGCTGCGCTTTAGCTTAAATATGTAACAACCCTGAGAATTTTGGCGACCAAGCGGGCAAAATAAATCTAAGCAGTCTCAAGGCGAGGATGTGACCAGCTATGTCGATCAGTTTTCCCGGTTATCAGATTAGCGAACAAATCTACAACGGTTCCAGAACGCTTGTTTATCGAGGTTTGCGAGAGTCCGACCAACAACCGGCGATCGTCAAAATCCTCAAGAATCCCTATCCCAGCTTCGCTGAATTGCTGCAATTCCGCAATCAATACACCATTGCCAAAAACCTCGACCTACCGGGAGTGGTTCGTCCCTACAGTTTAGAAACCTATGGCAACGGTTACGCCATAGTGATGGAGGACTTTGGCGGTATCTCCCTCAAAGAATATACTGTCTTATTGGCAGCAATAGAGCAAACAAAATCCAAAACATTACCGATTACCTCGTTCCCACAGCTTTGTCTGGAAACTCCATTACCCATTGCTGAATTTTTGCCGATGGCGCTGCAAATTGTTTCGACCTTAGATGGATTGTATCGCTACCGGGTGATTCACAAAGACATCAAACCCGCCAATATTTTAATTAACCCCCACACCAAACAAGTTAAACTCATCGACTTCAGCATTTCCTCTCTTCTACCGCGAGAAACGCAAACTATCACCAGTCCCAACGTCCTTGAAGGAACGCTTGCTTACCTCTCTCCCGAACAAACCGGACGCATGAACAGGGGTATTGATTACCGCAGTGACTTTTATTCTTTGGGGGTGACTTTCTTTGAACTCCTGACGGGAACGTTGCCTTTCACCTCAGATGACCCAATGGAATTAGTCCACTGTCATATTGCCAAAGAACCCCCATGCGTTAGCAGTTTAAACCCCAATATACCACCTATTTTATCGCAAATTATCAGCAAATTGATGGCGAAAAATGCCGAAGAACGCTATCAAACTGCTTTGGGATTAAAACATGACATAGAAACTTGCCTATCTCGATGGAAAAAAACTGGCAATATCGATTATTTTGAATTAGGAATCCGGGATATATCAGAGCGCTTCATTATTCCAGAAAAGCTCTACGGTCGCGACGAAGAAATCAAAACTTTACTCGCTGCCTTTAACCGAGTAGCAGGGGAAGAAGACGCGGGGACGCGGGGATGGGGGGACGCGGAGATAGAAGCGCCAAAACTAAAATCTAAAACCGAACTGATGCTGGTGGCAGGATTTTCTGGGATTGGTAAAACTGCCGTTGTCAACGAAGTTCACAAGCCGATTGTCAAACAACGCGGCTATTTTATTAAAGGGAAATTTGACCAATTTAATCGCCATATTCCTTTCTCTGCCTTCGTGCAAGCTTTCCGCGATTTGATGTGGCAACTGCTGACAGAAACCGACATCAAAGTTCAACAGTGGAAAGAAAAGATGCTCGCGGCTTTGGGCGACCAAGCTAAGGTTATTATTGAAGTTATTCCGGAACTGGAACGAATTATTGGCAAACAGCCACCCGTCCAGGAACTATCAGGCAGTGCAGCACAAAATCGCTTCAATTTATTGTTCCATAAATTCATCTCTGTTTTTACTACCAAAGAACATCCCCTTGTCATCTTTTTGGATGACTTGCAATGGGCGGATTCGGCATCTTTGAAATTGATGGAATTATTAATGAGCGAAACTGATAGTGGCTATCTGCTACTGATCGGTGCTTATCGAGATAATGAAGTTTCCCCAGTACATCCATTAATTTTGAATTTGTCAGAAATTAAAAAAGCCAAAGCTACTGTTAATACAATTGCGTTATATCCTCTGAAATCAAATGACTTAAATAACTTGATTGCTGACACGCTCAATTGTGCTAGAGAAATCGCATTACCCTTGACGGAATTAGTTTACCAAAAAACCAAAGGAAATCCTTTCTTTGCTACCCAATTCCTCAAATCGCTGTACGAAGATAAGCTGATTAATTTTATCTTGCCTCAATCCCCCCTTGGTAAGGGGGGAAGTCAAGGGGGGTGGCAGTGCGATATTGCCCAAGTTAAGGCATTATCTTTGACCGATGATGTGGTGGAATTTATGGCACTTCAGTTACAGAAGTTGCCAGGAAAAACTCAAGATGTGTTGAAACTTGCTGCTTGTATTGGCAACTCTTTTGATTTAGGGACGCTGGCGATTGTTTATCAGAAGTCTCAAGTGGAAACGGCGGCTGATTTGTGGAAGGCATTGCAGCAAGGTTTACTGATTCCTACGAGTGAGGTTTATAAGTTTTTCCAAGATAGGGAAATCTCCCACTCCTTATCGATTACTGAGGGTGAATCAGCCAATTATAGCGGTTTGCAGCCGGATGAGGTACACCGACAGCGGTGTGCGGGCAGCATTAATGCTGCCGCTACACAAAAGGCGCCAGAAGGCTTTCCTTCACTCGCTTGCAATCCGCTGTATAAATTCCTCCACGATCGCGTCCAACAAGCAGCTTACTCGCTGATTCCAGAAGATACAAAACAGGAAACTCACCTCAAAATTGGGTACTTGCTTTTGCAAAATACAAAACAAACAGAAAGCGAGTTAAATATTTTTAATATTGTCAACCAATTAAATGTGGGAAGAGAGGCGATCGCTCAACCTTTGCAAAAAGATGATTTAGCCAGATTGAATTTAATTGCTGGACGCAAGGCGAAAGCTTCTGCTGCTTATGAAGCTGCACTCAGATACTCAAATATTGGTCTAACGCTGCTGACGGAAAACAGTTGGCAAGATCGATATGAATTGATTCTAGCTTTACATCTGGAGGCGATTGAATTAGAGTATCTAAATTCTAATTTTGTTCGTTCTGCTGAACTGGCAGATTTAACTCTGCAACATACAAAAACAGTTTTGGATAACGTAGCAGTATATCAACTAAAAATCCAGTTTTATATTGCTCAAAATCACATGCTAAAAGCCATTGAAACTGGCTTAAAAGCTTTGGAATTATTAGGATTTTCTCTATCGCCTTCCTCAGATGCCGATTTAACCAATATAGAAATACCTAGTCTTGAGTCTGTTGATTCTCTCAAAGTAATGACCGATGCTTTTGAGTTAGCTAAAGTGGAAATCCTGGCGCGTTTGATTAGTCCTACTTACTTCGCCCAACCGGATCTTTTTCCTAAAGTAACCTTGGCTGTAATTAAAGCTTCTTTTGAGCATGGGTATTCACCATTATCTGCTGTTGGATATGGCTTTGGGGCGCTGTTGTTTCTTCACCGTGGATATATCGATCGCGGATATCACTCCGGGTTACTCTCGCTGCAACTTCTAGAACGCTTTAACGCTAAACAAATTGAGTCTAAATTGCAACTGATTTTTAACGTCTTTATCCGCCCTCATAAAGAACATGGAAGCGCCAGTTTAATTCCCTTTCTCAATGGACTACAAGTAGGCTTAGATACGGGGGATTTCGAGTATGCATCCTATTGTGCGATGAATTACTGCAATCACCTTTTCTTCGCGGGCGAACATCTCAAGGAAGTTAAAGAATTACAGGAACCATTACGAGATTTATTACTTAAGTTGAAATTAGATTTTTCGATTAATTTTTTGGGAATTTGGCGACAAACTGTGTTGAATCTACTGGGAGAATCTGTGGATGCAACTCGTTTGATCGGAGAAAGTTTTGATGAGACATTCATAATACCTCAGTTACAAGCATCTAATAACCTGACGCTGCTATTTTCTGCATATGTTGCCAAATCGATTCTGCTGTATTTGTTAGGAGATTATCCAGACTGTTTGGAACATTCTATCTTAGGGGCTGAATGCATCAACAGTGAGTTTTCACCAATGATGGTATCTTTGCACAAATTTTATTACTCATTAGCAATTTTGGCAAACTATCCGGTTACGGATCTAGCGATTGTAGAGTCCAATCAGGAAATATTGCAAAAATGGGCGCACTATGCGCCGATGAACTTCAAGCATAAGTATGACTTAGTTGCAGCCGAAAAACATCGAGTTTTAGGACAAAAAACAGAGGCACTTGAATTGTACGATTGTGCCATCTCTGTAGCCAAACAAAACGGTTACATTCAAGAAGAAGCATTAGCTAACGAACTTGCTGCTAAATTCTACCTAGAATGGGGCAAAGAAAAAATTGCCCAAAGCTACTTAATTGAAGCTTACTATTGCTACGCCCGTTGGGAAGCTAAAGCGAAAGTTGCAGATTTAGAACAACGCTATCCCGAATTGCTGTCTCCCATTTTTCAGCAGCCAAAAATGCCGACAAATTCCGGTCAAACTCTATCCTTGGAAGCGACTAGCACCGTCCATTCTACCCATACCCATACCAATACCTCTTATGCTTTAGATTTAGCAGCTGTTATTAAGGCTTCTCAAGCTCTTTCTAGCGAAATTGATCTGGATAAACTGCTGGTTAAATTGATGCAATTAGCGCTGGAAAATGCAGGTGCAGATAAAGGTGTTCTAATTTTGAAAGATGGGGAAAATTGGCAAGTTGCTTTTGAGTGCGTCGCGGGTGCAAAGTGCAGTTTTGATTCCACTCCCCTAGAATCAGCTCAAAACCTGCCTTTAACTATTATCAATACTGTCAAACGGACTCATAAATTACTCCTGACTCAAGATATTATTTCCCATCCTGCCTTTATCAGCGATCCCTACCTTATACAAACTAAACCCAAAAGTTTACTTTGCACTCCGATTCTCAAACAAGGCGAACTTGTGGCGATTCTTTATTTGGAAAATCGCTTAACAATCGAGGCATTTACAAGCGATCGCATCACTGTCCTCAACCTCCTTTGTTCCCAAGCGGCGATTTCTTTAGAAAATGCTCGACTCTATCAGCAAGCACAGCAAGCACTCCAAGACCTTCAACAAACGCAACTGCAATTGGTGCAAAGTGAAAAAATGTCAGCTTTGGGGAATTTAGTAGCAGGAGTTGCTCACGAAATCAATAACCCAGTTGGGTTTATTTCCGGCAATATTAACGAAGCAATCGCATCCGTTCAAGACATCGCAGAATTCCTGCAACTCTATCAAGAAAAATTCCCCAATCCCGGCGATGAAATTGAGCAAAAAGCCGAAGAATTGGAGATCGAATATCTTTTAGAAGACTTACCCAAAATGCTAGCGTCGATGCAAGTGGGGTGCGATCGCATCAAAAATATCAGCACCTCCCTCCGCACTTTCTCCCGCGCCGATACCGCTGAAAAAGTTGAGGCAAATATTCACGAAGGAATCGATAGCACTTTGATGATTTTACGCCATCGCCTCAAAGCTAACGAAAAGCGTCCCGAAATTCAAATCGTTAAAGATTACGGAAATATTCCCCAAGTCAAGTGCTATTTAGGACAGTTAAATCAGGTATTTATGAATATTCTGGCAAATGCCATCGATTCCCTCGATGAATCTAATCAAAATCGCACTTTTGCGGAAATTCAAAACTGTCCCAATACCATCACCATCAAAACAGAAATATCGGCAGATAATCAAAACCTATTGATTAAAATTAAAGACAATGGCAAAGGCATGACCGAAGAAGTAAAAGCGCAAATATTTGACCGCTTATTTACCACAAAAGCAGTCGGAAAAGGGACCGGATTAGGATTATCAATTAGCCGTCAAATTGTCACAGAAACCCATCAGGGAAGTTTGACCTGCGAGTCAGTCTTGGGAGAGGGGACAGAATTTGCGATCGTTCTACCAATTGAGTAGCTAATTGCTAATTGCTAATTGCTAATTGCTCATGGGAAGATTTGGCGGATATACTATTAGCCATTAGCTATTAGCAGAAGCAAAAATGTAACTAGCGACTTCTCTAAAAAGTCTGGTTTCTGATTTTTAAACTTTGATAAACCATCCTCGTCGATACATCCCATAAGCGACAACCCACCAAAATAATAACGTCACGAGGGCGAATAATAACGATCCGTTCATCCCACCCGCCCAAGATGCGAAAATATTTTGGTAAATCCATTCAAAAGTAGAGGAAGCATTTCCGACTTGAGTTTTAACCAAAATTTTGATAACTAAAACCGAAGCGACGAAGATAGCGATCGCATTCACACCCATAACCGCAAAAGGTTTTCCCCACCGGCGGATTTTACGCACTTCGATTAATTCATAACAAGCTGCGAGAACCAACAACGCCCATCCAGCGGTAAAAACAACGTATGAACTCGTCCAAAGCTTTTTATTAATCGGAAAAACCCCATCCCACAGAATGCCGATAATTAAACTACCAAGACCAAACAGCACCAAATCCATACTCTTATTTGAATCAATCGGGCGCTGACGCAACCGCTGTCCGGTAAAATAACCTAATAAAACTGTAACCACGGCGGGTAAAGTACTAAAAACTCCTTCCGGATCTCCCAGAGAATTGTAACTATCTCCCCTATATAAATGAGCGCTTGGTATTATCAAACGGTCGATATAAGCGCCGAAATTCCCTTCCCGCGTCAAGACATTGGCGCCGTATCCAGGAACGGGGATAACTGTCATCGCTATCCAATATCCCACAAGTAACAATATCGCCAACGCCCATAGTCCCTTCCGAGGTAACTTAAGCACCGCGAGGGATGCTAGCAAATACGAGACGCTGATGCGCTGCAACACCCCCATAATGCGGATCTTGTCCCAGTTATAATTCCAAAAGCCGTTTAGCAATATACCCAAAGCGAAAAGGATTAAACTGCGACGCAAGATGCGCCAGTAGACAGAAGCGGGAGGAGTTGCGCCTTCGCCGTACTTAGAAAAAGAGAAAGCGATCGCTACCCCCACAATAAACAGAAAAAACGGAAACACCAAATCCGCCAAAGTACATCCATTCCAGTCCGCATGTGCCAAAAACGGATATACTTTATCCGCAACACCCGCCTGATTCACCAAAATCATGCCAGCGATCGCTATCCCCCGAAACACATCCAGGGATATCAGGCGCGTAGATAGTTTATTTTGCTCTTGTGTCATGGCGAAAGAAATGAGGGAGACAAGGAAGAGAAGCGAAGTGCTTCCCCACTACCAACTACAATTGATCCCATCTAGAGAAGCTACTTTCTTTTTGCCTTCTTTCTTGGCGTCCTTGGCGTCTTGGCGGTTCAGTAAATAGATCTGCTTCAGGTGGGAAACGAGTAACCATTTATAGTCTTACCCTAGAATTAGAGATTTCAGTCCATGAAAAATTCTCTCTTGTCTCCTCCTCTGCGTCCTCTGCGTCCTCTGCGGTTCGTAAAAATACGTAAACGTATCCGAAACGACTGAACCTGGAAATGGATTTCTTGTATTGGGAAGCAGTGCGAAAAGATGTGCTTCACGAAACCATATCCACCTACAACTTATCTTTCTCCCTTGTCTGGGTCCTGCTGCGGACGATCGCCCCTCGCCGCGCGACCGCTTAGTTATATGTTCTATATCACAGATTATATCTGCGCGTAATCACGTAAGAAGGCGGTCGCGATCGCTTGGGATACAACATCACATCACACATGACAAGGGAGAAATTACGGATATTAGGAATACAGTCAGAGATAAGTTGTATTGTTTGGGTTAGGATGTCGGGTTATAGTAATCTGATTCCTAATTTTTAAGCGTTTAAAGGCATTATTAGGTTAAGCATCTACAAATTAAGAACTTGGAGCGCCCCGCCTGGGGCAAAGGTAGGAAAAATGTATAATTCCACTCAATTACTCGTTAAAGACTTTGCCAACCAGTTGCGGGAAGGTTATCGTCACGCCTATGGTGGACTGAAACCGGATTACGTAGATATACTGATATGGACTGCTCATATGGCGCTAGAAAATATCGCCACCAGCGACGCGCTCTATCACAATGTGGAACACACGATTTTGGTGACTTTGACGGGGCAGGAAATTCTCCACGGCAAGCACATGCGCCAGGGTGGGGTATCCCCAGAAGATTGGCTGCATTTTATTATTTCCTTGTTGTGCCACGATATTGGTTACGTCAAGGGAGTCTGCCGCGCTGACAATCGGGGCGCAAGTTTATACGCGACGGGAATCAACGGCGAGATGGTTGAGCTGCCAGCAGGTTGTACCGATGCGAGTCTCACTCCTTATCACGTAGACCGGGGTAAGTTGTTTATCGACGAGCGGTTTGGCGGTGACAAACTGATCGATACTGAAACAATCAAGCGCCATATCGAATTGACTCGTTTCCCGGTGCCGCCTTCTCTTGCCCATCAAGATACGCTCAATTATCCTGGTTTAGCTCGTGCTGCGGATTTAATCGGTCAATTGGCCGACCCCCGCTACCTGCAAAAAATCAGCGCTTTGTTCTACGAATTTGAAGAAACGGGAGCGAATAAAAAACTGAAATGCCATAATCCCGGCGATTTGCGGCGGAATTATGCCAATTTCTTCTGGAATGTGGCCTATCCCTATATCGAAGATGCGTTGGACTACTTGGAGCTAACCCAACAGGGTCAGCAGATTATGGCGAACTTGTTTGCCAATGTGTTTCGCGTCGAACACGATCTGCATCAAAGCAGAAAGGGTTTGAATCTTCAAAACCAGCGCTCGCGCCCTTTGTCTGAGGCAATTCATGACAAGGAACCGAGTTCTTCCCCTTTGCGTTTGATTCGGAACTAAGCCAGAGCGATCGCCCACCTTGAGTTTACCTGCTATGGTGAGCGATCGCTTCTCAAAAAACTTTTCTCCCTTTTTTGCTCGCACTGCTCCCCTGAAAATACCATTTTCTATTTATAACATTTTCAAGCCTTTTTTTTCAACCCCCCAAATGCCGCAATTTCGTCAAATTAATGAAAATTTATCTCAATTAAATTGTCATGGTTTAACAACAAATGCCTGTTTTCATATTTCTTTATAATTGGGTTTAAGCTTGTATTTGCGTGGCTTGGCAGGTTTTGCTTATATTGCTCCCCTGAGCATACACCTAAAATTCACAATATCAGAAAAGCTGTTTTGAGGCAAGTCTGGAATTGGGCAGGTGCAGATAATTACTTTTTTAATGAACCGCCAAGAAGCCAAGGACGCCAAGAAAAGAGAGAAGAGAGAGATTTTCACTTTTGTTATTCACTTTTTTTCCTATCCGAAAAATGCTGATTTAATGAACCGCCAAGAAGCCAAGAACGCCAAGAGAAGAGGAAAGAGAGAGATTTTCAGTGTTGTTAGAGAATCCCGGTTTTTTTGGGAAATCGGGATTATAGGGGTGGGTGTTTGATTGGTAAGACTGGATTAATTTAGGTGACGCTGACGCTGTCTTGATTGTTGTTTGTAGTCGCGCAAGAGTTTTCGGATTTTGGTTTGAATTTCGGCGTGACGGGCGACGCCTTCGTAGGCATAGCGATTGTAAGAGTTGCGTTGGATGAGGTTTTCTAAGTAGCGGATGCGGTTGTCGGTATCTGGGTGGGAAGATAGGAAGGTGATGGGAAATTCTGGTTGTTGTTTTTTGAGGGTAATTATGAGATTTCGCAAGCCGTCGGCGGCATAACCGGAAGCTGCTAGAATTCGAGTTCCTAAGATATCGGCTTGTTGTTCCATTTCGCGGCTGTAATTGAGGGTGAGTAAGTTGGAAAGAATTCCGCCTCTGGGAATTAGTACGGCTACGTTATCGATGGCGTTGGCTTGGGTAACTAATTGAAAGCCGTGGGATAAAACTGCGTGGGATATTTCGTGGGCAAGCAATCCGGCTAATTCGGCTTCGGAGTTGCTGTGAATTATGGCTTTGGCGTTGACAAAAATTTTGCCGCCTGGGAGGGCGAAGGCGTTTAAATCTTCGTCTAGAACGACGTAGAACTGGAATTCAAAGTCGTCGCGCCCGGATAGTTTGGCGAGTTTCTGTCCGAGTGAGTTGATGTAGTCTAAAACTTCTGGATCTTTGATTAAGTCGAGTTGTCGTTGTGCGGATTTGGCGATTCTTTCGCCGATGGCTTGTTCGCCTTGGATGAGGATGGCTATGGTTTCTACGGCGGATATGGGATCGAAAATACTGCCGGTGAGGGCATAGGATAGGGCGCCGGTGAGGACGCTGGCGATCGCATTCCCTCGCAGTTGCGATCGCAGGTGGGAGCGATACCTTTTTAAGTTGTCGTCTGCTAAGCGAGTAAATTCTGCTGCTTGGGGATGATCGGGGTTGAGTAAGGCAAATTGTCGCGCGGCGATGGATGCTTCTAACCAATTTTCCGATGCAGCTTGTGCGGCTATTTTGGCTTTGAGTAAATCGGGTTGATTCGGATAAAGGGAATAGGCTTTTTCTAGGACTTGCAGTGCTGCTTCGGAACGGTTGTAATCTTTTAATGCTTGCGCCAGTCGCAAGTGTCCGGGAATAAATTCGGGATAGCGTTCGACGAGGAGTTGTAGGGGTACAAAAATGCGGCTTTCTAATTTTTGATCGATTCCGGCAAGGGCTTCGCGCCAGTAAACTTGTCCGGCGGGGGGGAGTTGAGTTGGGTCGAGAATCGGTTCTGGTTTTGGTTGCGATTCGGAGATTTCAGCAAAGGGGGTTTTGACTTGGCGATAGAGGTTAAGGGCGGCGATGCGATCGCCTGCTAAATATAATCTGTCCGCTTCGACTAATTTTTGATATCGAGCAAGTTCTTCGGGACTTTTTTTCGGTTCGGTTGCTAAAGGGTCTTCGATCGGTGTGGTGTGTTCGATTGTTGTTGGTTCTGCCAAAACAACGGATGCCGAGTTTGACAGCAATAAGGTGAGGGCGATAAGCAGGGAGTTCCAAACTGTTTTCATACGAACTTCCGCGAGATGCTTTTTGATCGGATTTTACATCTAGAGGGATCGACTGACGCAGAAACCCGGTTTTTCCAAAAAACCGGGTTTGTTTATCGGGGTCTGAAAACATAGCTTCCAGGTCGCGGTATCCACGAATATCCTTTCAGCTTGTGGTTTGTGGCTGGTGAAACTTGCTTAAGCCAAGAGAGATAGTCGTCAACTATTACCCCCAACTATCGCTGCACGTCCTAAAAGTAGCCGCAATAATGTGGCGTCCTAATTTACTTGGCTACATTCTCACTGTTGAGATTCAGCAAGATTATTTAGATGGCGCGGATGAAAACGATCGGCTATATGGCGAGACAGAAAGCAATCGACTGATAGGCGAGTGTGGTGACGATTATCTACTTGGCGACGCTGGTGGAACAGATTGCCTAGATGGCAGCTCTGGAAACGATCATCTAGATGGTGGAGATCTAAGCACTCCGCTATCTGGAGGAAGAACACAGCGCGAAATGATCGTTGAGATATTGCGAAACGATCGTGTAAGTATATCCCAAGAACTATATTTATTTGAAGCTACTGCTCTGTAATGAATATGCTGCACCGAAAAAACGCGGTGCGAGGCAAAACTAGAGATTTTCCGGGAGTCGAAAAGACATCTTAAAGCTGCAAGATTAGTCTTGAGGTTTGTAGCATTGGACTGCTGAAAAACCATCTTCTCCAAAGTTGCCTCGTACCGGATACTGGAAAAACTTGGAGATGATAAATGAAAGTTGTGATTGAAGAATGTGAAAGCGTTCATAAATTTTGGCATTCCAAATTCCTGGCATTTACTTTACAAGTGGAATATAACCGTTTCCAGCGTCAGAGCAAAAGCGAGTTATACCTACTAGGAACAGAACCAATAGAGGGATTGCCCGAACATTTCTTATATCCGCTGTCAACAGAGTATCAAGTTTACTATCGAGTGAAGCAACTATCACTTGCTCCAGAAGTGTATTTGGTGACTATTAAGTGCATAATGACAGGGGCAGAGATTCTCAACATCTTATTGCCGGAAATTAAACGAGCGCTATTGCAACAATCTTCTGAACTCCAGAAGATGGGAAAATCTCATAATTATGGAAAAATTGGCAAAGCATTAGTCGGCGTTCTAGATGTAGCAGAACGGGTAGTTTTTTCCTCGCAAGTTTTTACCGTTCTAGCAGGGTTGCTCTTAGCAATGTTGGTGTCGTTTGGACAGCAATTTATTTCTGCCGATACACCCACAAGGCAGAAAGTTTAAACCACACCGGAGGCATTTAGCGAGGTAAAGCCTAAAACAAATTTTCCCTAAACCGACAGCCCGCCCGGAAATCAATTTCAAAGGCTTTTAGCTGAAGTCCTCTCAAGAGGACTGAAATGTTGACCTAGTCCTCTTGAGAGGACTTTGCCTAAAAGCCCTTGGATTTTAATCTCCGGGCGGGATGGCAACGCAGCGAGGCGCGATCGCTCATATCCCAATTCGCTCCATAAACAATCTCAAATTCAGCCAAAGGTAGCATCCGCCGGAGAACTTTTAGATAAGCTTCGGCATCGTTACGACGGCGAAAACGGGCAATTAACCTTCTTTGCAGGTTGGGCAAATGGCGATAAATCTCCCAAGGACTCAGTTGCTTTTGGTAACTCATCGTTTTGTGGGATTAAACAAAAAGAAGAAACACTAAAAAGCAAGGGCAAGTTGGCAACCAGCGCTTTGCTTGGTTGTCTGCCCTTTTTCAACCTTTACATAGACATATTGTCTAGACTTGACCGCTTTTTCTCAATAGGTCTAGACAGTTTGCGATCAACAGTGCACGCTCAAGCGCAGAAAAGCCCTAGAAGAAGCAGGCGAATCGCCGTTAAAGAGAAATTGAGAGAGGAGTTTGGCATGTCTCAGGAGGAATTTGCCAGGGAAATTGGCACTTCGGCGAGAACGGTTAGCCGTTGGGAAGCGGGGGATGATATTCCTACGTTCACGATCGCTCAAATGAAGGCGTTGGATCGATTGTTGCGATCGCGCGCGAAAACGTTGGACGATCTACCTGATGAGTTTGGCTCAACTGGGCAAGTATCCCCATGATGGTTAAGGTGGACTACTGTCGCAAAACTTGTTGAGCGATCGCTTATACTGAAACCACACACTAGCGATCAAAAGTTGCTGATTCCAAATAACCGTTTAGAACATATTTTCCGCTCTCAGCCTTAACTAATGGAGGTAAAAAGCGTGGAAAGTTTAACCCAAATGCAGGCATTTGAAGCGATGGTGCTATTCCTCGACGACTATTATGAACGCACCAAGGCTGATGAAATTGGGGCACTGCTTGGCAGTTTACAAATTGTTGGAGATGGGATGCCAGCAGATCCCGCCGCCTGGGAAGATTGGATGAAATGTATCCAGAAAGTCTTGAGTGAGACTCCCTCACTTCTTAACTAGGAACACTTGGCTCATTTCCAGGATCAGCATAATACACAGTCACCTGCACCTACTTACCAATCGCCATCTGACTCAAGCTGCTGACCTGGAAAAAATGAAGCATCTACTGCCTCAGAGTTCGTCAGGGCATTGTTCGGGAAAATCTTTATAACCCAAAGACGTTTCGCGCACAGCTAAATCTAAACCATCCTGGTAAGCATCCTGTAAAGCTTCAGGTAAATAAGGTTTCCAGCTAGGACTTTGCTCAAGCAGCTTTAAAATTTGACGCCTCTGTTCGCGAATTGTGGCAAACCAGCTTTTAGAACGTTTGTCGGATTGAAACTCCCACTTCAGCAAATGCCCTAATAAAATCCCCAAACGATTTTCTAGTTCCCGCCGCTCTTGTCTTCCCAAAGATTCAATCTCAAGAGCCAAATTTGAGGCATCCAAACAGTTCCATTTTCCATCTCTGAGGAACTTTGCCTGCTCTTGCGTCCAGGCGTAAAAATCTTTCTCTTACAATTCGCCAGACTCACTGGGTAAGCTGAGTTCCACAACGCTTGCCTCCCTCGCCCATAGTTCCACTGTGCCGTACTTTGAGATATTACGATCCCAGATGCCCGCTGTTTAAAACCTGCGGCTATACAAACCAAGCCCTAGCTTAGCAGGCTTTCAGTCTTTGCCTAGCCCTGCGGGCATCATTCCAGTCCATCGATGCAAAAATAAAATAGCCGTGATTCACATACCGCATAATTTACCGATTTTTGTAGCACAAAATACAAAAATCTCTGAATTTAGCAGGTTTCATAAGTCGTATAAGCGAACAAAATCCCTAATTTTGTAAAAAAATGGCTGCTAAAAACAATCTAGTTGTCATCGGCAACGGCATGGTAGGACATAAGTTCCTAGAGCAGATGATAGCTAAGGGTGCTACCCAAAAATGGAATTTAATTACTTTTTGCGAAGAATCCCGCGTCGCTTACGATAGAGTCAACCTCAGCGGTTTCTTTGCGGGAAAAACGGCGGCAGATTTATCTTTAGTCGAACCAGGGTTATATCAAGAAAACGGTATTCAAATTTATATAGGCGATAAAGCAGTTGAGATTAACCGGGAAGAAAGAACGGTTCTATCTGCCAATGGAGTAAAGGTTAACTACGATAAAATTGTCCTGGCAACTGGTTCCTATCCTTTCGTCCCGCCGATTAAAGGCAAGGACGTGCCGGGAACTTTTGTTTATCGCACGATTGAAGATTTAGAGGCGATGTCTGCCTATGCCAAAAGCTGTAGAACGGGTGTGGTTATCGGCGGCGGGTTACTCGGTTTAGAAGCAGCAAACGCGCTGAAAAATTTGGGTTTAGATACCCACGTGGTTGAATTTGCTCCCCGACTGATGCCAGTCCAAATAGATGACGCGGGTGCTAGCATCCTTCGCAGCAAGATAGAAGAGTTGGGAATTGGGGTTCATACGAGTAAATCGACGACGGAAATTGTCAGCGAAAATGGCAAAATCGTCAAAATGCTGTTCGCCGATGGTTCCCAATTGCCAACGGACATGATAGTCTTTTCTGCCGGAATTCGTCCCCGCGATGAACTGGCGAAGCAATGTGGGTTAGCGGTGGGAGAAAGAGGCGGGATTACGATCAACGAATCTTGCCAAACAACAGATCCGAATATCTACGCGATTGGCGAATGCGCGCTTTATCAAAATCGGATTTACGGATTGGTCGCCCCCGGTTATACAATGGCAGGCGTCGTCGCCGATATCCTCAGCGATGGTACTCCCAGCAGCTTTACGGGTGCGGATATGTCTACCAAACTCAAACTTTTGGGAGTAGATGTTGCTAGTTTTGGCGACAATTTTGGCAAGACACCCGGTGCGAAAGAGATTGCGATCGCAGATACAATTAACGGAACTTACAAAAAGCTAGTTCTCAGTCAAGATGGCAAGTTGCTTTTGGGTGGAATTTTAGTCGGGGATGCTTCCGCTTACGGCACGTTGCTGCAATTTGTCCAAAACCAAATAACTCTCCCACCCTATCCGGAAGATTTACTCCTACCCCCCCGCGAAGGAAAACCATCCACCCCGGCGATGGGAGTGGAAAATCTACCCGATACCGCTCAAATCTGTTCGTGCAATAACGTCAGCAAAGGACAGATTTGTAATGCCATCCGCGAGAATAACCTCGTCGATGTTCCCAGCGTGAAGAAATGCACCAAAGCGGGAACGGGTTGCGGCGGATGCGTCCCCCTCGTGACAGATTTGCTCAAATCTGAGATGAAGAAAGCAGGGATAGAAGTGAAAAACCATCTCTGCGAACACTTCCCCCATTCTCGGCAAGAACTTTATCACTTGTTGCGGGTGAATCGGATTAAAACCTTTGGCGAATTAATCCAAAAATTCGGCAAGGGTACAGGATGCGAAATTTGCAAACCCGCCGTCGCTTCGATGCTTGCTTCCACTTGGAACGAACACGTTTTAGAAACATCACATGTGGGATTGCAAGATACCAACGATTACTTCTTGGCGAATATTCAAAAGGATGGCACTTATTCGGTTGTCCCCCGAGTACCAGGCGGAGAAATTACGCCTGATCAGCTAATTGTTTTGGGAGAAGTTGCTAAAGAGTTCGGACTTTACACTAAAATTACCGGCGGACAGCGGATCGATTTATTTGGTGCGCGAGTCGATCAATTACCCCTGATTTGGCGCAGATTAGTTGATGCTGGTTTTGAATCCGGACACGCTTACGGTAAGGCATTGCGGACGGTAAAATCTTGCGTGGGTAGCACCTGGTGTCGCTTTGGCGTGCAAGATTCTACAAGTTTGGCAATCGAAATAGAATTGCGCTATCGCGGTTTGCGATCGCCCCACAAACTCAAATCCGCCGTCTCTGGTTGTATCCGCGAATGTGCGGAAGCCCAAGGTAAAGATTTTGGCATTATCGCCACTGAAAAAGGCTGGAATTTATACGTCTGCGGTAACGGCGGCATGAAACCCCAACACGCGGTTCTGTTAGCAGCAGATATCGATAAGGAAACCCTGATTAAGTATTTAGATCGGTTCCTAGTTTTCTATATCCGCACCGCAGATCGATTGGAAAGGACGGCGACTTGGTTCAACAAACTAGAAGGAGGAATCGAATATCTGAAACAGGTGATTATTGAAGATTCCTTAGGAATTTGTGCCGAACTGGAAGCACAGATGGAACACCTCGTCAAAACGTATCAATGCGAGTGGAAAGCGACGATTGAAAGTCCAGAAAAAATGAAGCGGTTCCGGCATTTTGTCAATTCGGATAAACCAGATACAAGTTTAATGTATGTGGAAGAAAGGGGACAAAAACGCCCTGCAACAGAAGCGGAGAAGTCATTAGCGACTAGGTAAAAAACTGTTCGTAGTCAGGACTTTAGTCATTGGGGATTAAGCTAGTAGGGACTTTAGTCCCTACTACAAACCAATTACAAGGACTTTAGTACTTGGAGATTAAGCTAGTAGGGACTAAAGTCTCTACTACAAACCTACAAGGAAGGGAATTAGCGGGACTAAAGTCCCTACTACAAACCTACAAGGAAGGGAAAATGATTCAAGCTTTAACGGTTCGCGAAAATGTTACGACTTGGGTGGATGTTTGCCATCTGTCTGATATTGTGCCTAATACGGGTGTTTGTGCTTTGGTGGAAGGGGAACAGGTGGCGATTTTTCGCATCGAACCTGGGACGGATATTTATGCCATTGGGAATTACGATCCGTTTAGCAAAGCTTACGTGCTGTCTAGGGGAATTGTAGGCGATCGCAACGGTATCCCCAAAGTCGCATCGCCGATTTACAAGCAAAATTTCAGCTTGCTTACCGGACAGTGTCTGGATGACGAAACGGTGCAAGTGCCAACTTATAAAGTCAGGGTTGTAAACGATACAGTGCAAGTAGGGATTGGTTAGTCAAGCAAGCGGGTTTCTTAAACAAACCCGCTTTCTGCTTAAAATAAAATTATCGTTGCTACACTCGACTAGCCATGCAGATCGTTGATTGTCTCCATGTCGCTGTGTTGGTTTCTGACTTGGAACGTGCCGAACACTTCTACGGCACTATCATGGGATTATCTAAAGTAGATCGACAACTCAAATTCCCTGGTGTTTGGTATCAAATTGGCAACTTCCAAATTCACTTGATTGTCGATACTACTCTTAACCCAGAATTACAGAATTCCGCAAAGTGGGGACGTAACCCCCATATCGCCTTCTCAGCAGCTAACTTGGATGCAGCGAAACAACAGCTACTCGAACATGGATGCGAACTGCAAATAAGTATGTCTGGTAGGGCGGCTTTATTTACACAAGATCCTGATGGCAATATCATAGAAATCAGCGAGGCGATACTATAACCGCCCCTACATGCAAAACCTATACCCTGGGTTTCCCTATCGCTCAACCCAACCTACAAAATCTCTTGTTGGGGTCTTGGCGGTTGATTAAAATTATTGCTGCAACTCGCCCCTACACCTAACACGATGAAAATTATCGCCTACCTTTACAGCGATCCATTACTGGAAGCAGCACCCGATGCTTCTATCTGGGGGTGGGAAGTCGATCGCGTTTATCAAGATTTGGGATCGCGTCAACAACTGCAACAATTGCTCGAAGATTGCCAAAATGAACCCGTGGATTATGTTTTAATTCGACGCATTGAGGAATTAGGCGACTCGCTGGAGGAAATAAGCTTGCGCTTCTCCCAACTCGAATCCCTGGGTATCGATTTAGTCGCCCTCGATACCCCCATAACTAAAGGTGCCGATCTATTCCAACTTCTACAACTAATCCATTCTTACCAACGCAGTCGCTGCCTGCGTCGCGGACATGCACTCAGGCGTCTCAATGCTCAACCCCCTCCCGGCAAACCTCCCTACGGTTATCGACGCGGTAAAGATAAATATATACTTGACAAAAGTGCCGCACCTGTGGTGAAAGATTTTTTCGAGCAATTTCTCTTATTTGGTTCTTTACGCAGGGCGGTGCGTTACTTAGCGAAGAAATACGGCAAGAAAATATCAGTATCTACTGGGCGTCGTTGGCTGACCAATCCAGTTTATCGCGGCGATACGGCTTATCAAAATAACGATATTATTTCCCATACCCACGTTGCGATTGTTTCCCGCGAAGAAGCTGCCCAAATCGACCGTTTGTTGCGCCGAAACCGTCGCTTACCACCCCGCACGGCAAGTGCGCCGCGAAGTCTTGCTGGGTTAGTCGTTTGCGCTGAGTGCGAGTCCCACATGAGTGTAGCCCGTGTTACCTCGCCGCGTAAAGAACAAGAATATCTCTACCTCCGTCCGATCGGTTGTCCCAAGCTTCCCAACTGTAAGGCGATCGCTTACGCACAAGTATTAGATGATACTATCACCACCATCTGTAGGGAATTACCTAAAGCCGTCGCCGAGATGGATTTACCCGATATGACGGGGATGAAAGCGGGGATAAAGGAAGCGATCGCGTCTAAACAAGATATCCTATCCCAACTCGATCAACTGACCGCAGCGGGTATTTTAGATCGAGAAACAGCGCTTTTACGCGCCTACAAACTTCGCACCGAAATTGCCCAACTCCAAGGTCAATTCGCCCAGCTTCCACCCGTAAATTTGCGCGAAACTGCCCAAACTGTCTCGATTCCCCAATTTTGGCTCGATTTATCCGAATCCGAACGCAGATTTTATTTTCGCGAATTCATTCGCCAAATTCAATTAGTGCGTCAGGATAATCGATGGCATTTGCAAGTCCAGTTTATTTTCTGACAAACTACAGCAACCCGGTTTCTTTAACAAACCGGGTTTCTCGATCGCCGATCTCAGGTTAAAGTGTAAAGTTATGTAAACAAAACTTGAATTTTGACGATGATCTCTCGCCGCACTTTTGTCAGTACCCTATTAGCTAGTTGTCTAGCCATCATTGCTTGGTTTAACTTCGCCCCTGCTGCTGATGCGCTGGGGGGTAAGCTACCCCCCTTGAACGAAGCGGCGCCAGAGTTTACCCTACCAACGAATACCGGAAAGGGTAAAGTGTCTCTATCTGACTATCGCGGTAAGTGGGTGGTTTTGTACTTCTATCCCAAAGACTTTACCTCTGGTTGCACCTTGGAAGCGCGGCGGTTTCAGCAAGATTTACCGAAATATTTAGCTAAGGGCGTCCAAATTTTGGGAGTTAGCGCCGATTCTGTCGATTCTCACGCGGAATTTTGCGATTCTGAAGGGTTGAAATTTCCCCTGCTAGCGGATACCGATGGTAAAGTAAGCAAAACCTACGGTTCCTGGTTGGGATTTTTCTCGCTGCGCCATACGTTTATCATCGATCCGCAAGGGATTATCCGCGAGGAATTTACAGGAGTGAACCCCTCGGTACATAGCAGAGAGGTGCTGGTGCGTCTTTCCGAGTTACAAGCAGTGTGAAAGCTGGTAATGGGTAATGGGTAATGGGTGATTGGTAAGAAGTCACCTATTCCCCATCCTGATTAGCTGGTAGGAACCCATTACCCATTGCCTAAAATCTGAAATCATCTGTTTGTCGTTGTTGGGGCGTCCCCACCTCGCGCCACAAAACCGGACGCCACAGCATCAACAACCCATAACCCAAATTTTCCCAACCGAGTTTTTACCTCTAACCCGCCATTGTCCTAGCTGCGGTTAAAGAAAAATTAACCTTAAATTGCCTTTCGAGGATGTAGAAACCAGCGTTTACGTAGGCAAGTGTAAATAATAACTCACCCATCGTAAGGGTAAGTCCTTGATAAATATAGGGTTGGTCTGATTGCTCGGTGAAAACATGACCCATGACGAGTAACTGAATTAACAGTACACCGGCAAGCAAGCTTTCTCGATCGTCAAAACCCTTTACCACGTGGGTGATGATGGAGACAATTAACAGTAACTAAGAAATTCGCTTAGCTAGTCAAAAATTGGCGGCGAGGGTTAATAATATAAAGCCAGCAAAGGCATCACCGCAGATAACAGATTGACCGATCCCACCAATTCTGTTAGCAGCGTTGCAGTCTCTGAGTCCAATTCGGGTGCGTTGCACCAGCAGGGTTGTCAGTACTTTTACCTTTCTAGCCCGGTCAACTTTAGTCTAGGAGATTGACCTTGGTTAGTGCTATGGAAGCAACTCAGTCATATCAGTCAGCATAAATGGGAAAAACAAAGCAATTTACCATGGTAAGTAAAAGCGATCTGGCGACAATTCCAGGGGGTGGAGTCGTGCGGAGTGTCAACGAATGATCGATTATTTTAAAAGTCCCCAAGAGCAAGTTTCTTCTTTTTTGAGCAACAGCAGACTGGTACAAGCGCAGAATTATCTGAGATTGAAGCAGCACTGCACCAAACGCAAGCTCAACTGGAGTGGTATCGCTTTTTATCGGAAAGCATCCCATCAATTTACTTCATCGTCGATCAGACGGGAGTAATTTGTCATAGCAGTGAGTTCGGTTCAAACTGTTTGGGCTATAAATCCGCCGAAGTAGTTAAAGGTTCTATTTTACACTTTGTTTATCCGCAAGATATCGGAGGATTTGAGGCAGCGATCGCAGCCAACTCCGACGATCTTTTCCAGAGTTGGGAAGGTCGCCTAGTCAGGAAAGATGGCAGCATTCTGTGGGTCAAAATTAATGGGCGCCATATCCGTCATCGCAACCGAGATATCCTGCTGTTGGTGGGTCAAGATATAGGAGATTGCCAACAAATCGAACTATCCCTAAAACGCACTCAAGCCAAACTTAGCGATATTCTCGACAGCGCGATCGCCGCGATTACCAGTCTGAGGGTTTTTCCCAATCAAGACTTTGAGTATGAATACCAATCTGCTGGCAGCGAAGTGGTGTTTGGTTATACCCCGGCTGAATTAATGGCAGATAAAACCCTCTGGGCGTCGCGGGTGCTGGAGGAAGATATGCAAACCGCAATCCTGCCTGCGTTTGAAGATATTCTCGCCGGACGAACCACGACGGTGGAGTATCGGTTTTATGACAAAAACGGCAAACTGCGCTGGATTTCCAGTACCTTTACTTCCCGGCGCGAGGTGGGTGCAGATTATTGGATCGTGACCAAAAAAATGGGATACAAGCCCCGCCCTTTAACGATAGTGTAGGGCGGCTTTTTATTTAATCAAGTTGTGTGAATAAACTTGTGTTGGTTTATTCACTATGGTATACTACCTTCAAGATAACAGTAAACTACGAGTACAAACTTAAACCAAACGCGCAGCAGATAGAGACTTTTGAATCGTGGCTTGATGCATGTAAAAAAGTATAAAAGTTTGCCATGCGAGAACGTAAGGATTGGGTCAATTCTCGCAAGTCGGCTGTTAATTCATGTAGTCTAGTTTCTGAATACATTATCCCGGCGGATGCTCCCAGACCAACTTACGCTTCTCAGTGTAAAGCCTTAACATCAGCTAAAAAGATGTATCCCGAACTCCAGTTGCCACATATTCATGTTTTGCAGCAGACCCTAAGACAATTGGAAGC
>NZ_JBHFNP010000152.1:0-60287 GCF_041929235.1 Microseira sp. BLCC-F43 | reverse complement strand
ATCCTGCCCGCGCGACAATAGAAGATAGTAGCAATTTGTGTTGGGTGGGCATCCTGCCCGCGCGACAATAGAACAGAGTGGCAATTTGTGTCGGGTGGGCATCCTGCCCGCGCGACAATAGAACAGAGTGGCAATTTGTGTCGGGTGAGCATCCTGCCCGCGCGACAATAGAACAGAGTGGCAATTTGTGTCGGGTGGGCATCCTGCCCGCGCGACAATAGAACAGAGTAGCAATTTGTGTCGGGTGGGCATCCTGCCCGCCCCATGTATAAAATAACTATTTTTACTTGATTGAGCTGCGACTACTTAAGCATATACTAAATGCGTTCGCGCAGCGGAAGGGAGGCATATCGCGTAGCGGCGACGTCAGGAGATCGGGTAGCATCGACCCAGGAGAATTGCTTCCCATAGTTCACGGCAATGGTACAGCAAGTTAGACCAGGAGAACCCCAGTATAGCTGCGTCGTGCCCATCGATAGCATCACGGGAAACGCCGAGGAAGAAATTATCGCCTTTGGCGTTACCGCAGAAGATGCTAAAAACCAAGCTACCCAGTTATTGTCATCTAGTTATGGATGCAGCGAAGCGCAAATTAACGAGTTGCTGTTGCTTGCAATAATAGAACCTTTAGCGCCATGGTGCGCCTCGGAGGATGTTAGATTAGAAACCCCATAGAAACCCGGTTTCTCTAAAAAACCGGGTTTCTGTTGCCAGAATAACTTGGAACTATGGCAAAAGCTGACTTTCGCTTCTTCGCTGAACTGAATTTCTTTTTACCCCCCAACAAAAGGGAGGTAAGCTTTGCCCATTTTTTTGAGGAACGCGGTTCAATTAAGGATACAATCGAATCCTTGGGCATTCCCCATCCGGAAGTTGCTTTTATCGAGGTTAACGGCAAGTCGGTAGACTTTTCTTATATTGTCCAAGATGGCGATAAAATCAACGTTTATCCAATTTCTACATTACCTGAAATTCCCCCAACTATTACCGTACAACCTCAACCCCTGAGTGTGGCGCGTTTCGTTTTAGATATTCATTTGGGAAAACTGGCAAATTCTTTACGTTTGTTAGGGTTCGATACGCTTTACCGCAACGACTACGACGACGAAGAATTAGCGCAAATTTCCGCCGCCAAGCAACGCATTCTGTTAACTCGCGATCGAGGTTTGTTGATGCGGAGTATCGTCAGTTATGGATATTATGTCAGATCGACTAATCCAGACCGACAAATCGCCGAAGTATTGCAACGCTTCGATTTATTTAATTCCCTGACGCCGTTTTGTCGCTGTTTGCGTTGCAATGGTGTATTAGAAACCGTGGCAAAATCATCAATTATCGACCAATTGCCCGAAAGTGTAAGATTGCAGGTTGATGAATTTCACCGCTGTGGTGAATGTCAGCAAATTTATTGGCGCGGTTCTCACTACGAACGGATGCAGCAGTTTATTAATCACCTGCTGGAAGCGAAAACTCGCGTCTAGAAACCCGGTTTCTTCCTAGGGACAATGTACAAGTCAACATTTTATCATTGCCGTGTCCCTACTTTAAGAGAAACCGGGTTTCTTTGCATCAGTAAGCTAGGACCTTAACAATACAAGCTTATCCCTTTCTGCCAAACAAAAAAGGCAATCCGCTTCCTTACTAGATTGCACGCTTTTGCAACAAGTACAGCGGTAGAGGGTACAGTCTTTGACGTACCTAAATTTTTCTTTATTCCAAGACATATTCTTACTAACCGAATCTCAACAGGAACATAACTTTTATTTTATTTTTACATGACCTAAATAAATTTTCAACTAAATAAATCTTAAATAAGCGTTTATTACATAAATTTGTATTTTTTATTGAAAATTTACCGTTCCGGGTCGGATAAAGCAAAAATTATTAATTAAAATCTTGCCTCAGATAGGTTGGTGTTATCTATCTTGAGAATGAGGTTTTGAGGGAGAGGGAGTGTAAGCAATCTCTTGGGGATTAGGTGGATCGAGGTTGTACGATCTGAAGACTGCGCAACCGATCGATCGCCGCCGCCAATTCAAAGCGACGGAACATCGCCAAGTCGCATTGGGGAAACTGGGTCAAAATATCCAACCCCCCAGATGCGATATCCGCCATGACTAAATCGAGAATTTCGGGGATTGTACGACGTTTGTCAATATATCGCTGCCTTGCATATACCATTGCTGGTGCGATCGCTTTCAATTGTGCCGTATCGACAATTTGGTCGATACTGGATAGATCGATATCTTCTGTCCCGAATACCATCTCGTCCACATCGCGGACTTTGAGGCGCACTTGCCTTTGTCCCCGACTCGGATCGATACTTTCTGGTAGGGGAATTCGCGGCGTAATCTTGCCAAAATTTTCCCCACCTTCGGGAGTGCGGGTGTCTGTATATTGTTGGGCGATTTCTTTTGCTTTTTCCGTCACATCTTCTGGTTGAAAATTGCGCATGGCGATCACAGTATCCGCGACTGCAAAATAATCCCCGCTACCCCCCATCACCAAAATTGTCGAGACGCCGTAATCTGCATATAACTGTCGCACTTTATCGATAAACGGCGTAATCGGTTCTTGTTCTTTAGCAATCAGTGCTTGCATTCTTTTATCCCGAATCATAAAATTCGTCGCGGCGGTATCTTCATCCACCAGCAGCACTTTTGCACCCGCTTCCAATGCTTCGATAATATTTGCCGCTTGGGAAGTACTCCCACTAGCATTAGTTGTGGAAAAATCCGTCGCAGACCGATTTTGCGGTAGATGATTGATAAAAGGAGAAATATCGACACTCGCAATACTTCTCCCATCTTCGGCGCGAATTTTCACCGCTGCCGGATCGCTGACGACAAACTCGCGTCCATCATCTGGTATGTGGTTATAAACTCCCAATTCAATCGCTTTTAATAAGGTAGACTTCCCGTGATATCCACCGCCGACAATTAAGGTTACCCCTGCTGGCACTCCCATGCCAGAAATTAATCCTCGATTCGGACAATTAAACTCTACTTTTAACGACTCTGGCGATTGAAATCCTACTACTTTATCTTGTAAACGTTTGTCATCCACTCCGCTGCGTCTGGGTAAAATTGCCCCATCAGCAATAAAGGCAACTAAATTTTTTTCTGCTAATTTTTCCCGCATCCAATCAGCATCTTCAATTGTTTCCACATGGCGTTGTATTGCTTTAGCATCCAGGTGAGAATATTTAAGGGTTCTATCAACTAAATGGGGAATATCTTCTAACAGCATTTCCACTGCTTGCTGTCCTAAAATACGCCTTCCACCTGCGGGTAACCCGACCACAAATCGCACTTCAACCATTTGAGCGTTAATCAGAACCGATGTTCTTTCTAATACTTCTTGCCCGATTTTGGCGCTGGCAATTAACCCGCTATTCCCAGTCCCCCGCCTTTGACCGATCCGCCGCGCCAAACTGTCAAATTGGCGCGTTAAATAGTCTTTTAGGGCAATTTCTCGGCTTTTGGTTCGGTAAAGCTGGCGGGGAAACCCTGCCACCTTCCCAGACACCTGGACGCGAAAATTGCTCGGCGATGCGAACGGGTCGCCTTGGATGCGATCGCACCATAGGACAAAATCCTCGCCACATCTGTAATTACCAAGAATATCTTGGTAAGCTTTATACCCGTGTCCGTCTAGTTGTAAGAGCTGCTGGCGTAGCTTTTCGTGATTCGGCATAGTTTAGATTTGGATGGGAACCGGCTCAATACCGTAGGTTTATCGCTCAAGTTGAGTAGGATGCTTAGCTTTTGGTGAATAACTTAAGTCTAACTGATGTTTTAACTGCTACCAAATATTTTTTTACCCTTCGCTTCCAGGATACAGGTGGGGGGGTAACACCCCTCTTTTCTTAACCTGACCTTAGAGATTACAAGAGTGCGATCGCCTTCTTAGATTGTCTCTTGCAGCTTATAAGTTGGCTGGTATCTTCAAGGGAAGAGGGGCTTTTGGGGTTGAGTCTGTCCCGATGCAGGGTTGGTAGCTGTTTTAAGTATAAATTTTATCCTTAATTATACGTACAAATGCATAAATTTTACCAAAACATAATTTTATTCACCCACAGATTTTCAGTATTTTTAATCATATGTTTTTGAAAAAAACTATATAAGATAAAAGTGAAAATTGTGTGAAAATTACTTGAGCGTACCAGGATGATGCTCAATGACTTAGCTAATGAAACGCTGACCGCTCAATTGCAAGCTTATAGCCAGAGGGGATTTACAGGCAGGCTTGATATCCGCGCAGCAATAACTTGGAGCCTTTATTTTTGCATGGGGCGCTTAGTTTGGGCGGCAGGGGGAGAGCATCCGGTGCGGCGCTGGCATCGGAATTTAAAACAATATTGTCCCCAGATAGAACCGGATAAAATTCGCCTCCGCGAAGCCAATATGCCCAGATATACCTGGGAGTATTTGGCTTTAACTGTATTAGTAAGGCGACAGAATATTACTGGAGAACAAGCTGTTGCTACGATCAAAAGTACTATAACAGAAGTCTTGTTTGATATTCTTCAGCACGCCGAAACAGAGCGGTTAATTTTGATTAGCGATACCCAAGATATTTTAGATGCTTCGTTCACCCCGATCAACCCAGACAAAGCACTAGAGGCGGCACAGCAAAGTTGGGCAATCTGGCGCAATGCTGGGTTAGGGAAACTATCTCCTAACATAGCGCCAACGCTGCTGCAAGCAGAGACATTGCATCAGATGACTTCTCCTGGGGTTTACAACAACTTGGTGCAATTAATTGATGGAAAAAGCACGTTTCGAGATTTAGCAGTTCGGGTGAACCAAGACTTGCTGGTGGTGACGCGCGCGCTAGTTCCCTATATCCGCAGACAAATTATAGGCGTCATCAAAATTCCCGACTTCCCCCAATTAATCGCACCCATTGCAGAGGGGGAGGAAACCAGCGGGATTTTGAAAGCACAAGCAACTCACATACAAACCCATTCTCTCAAACCCCGCGTCTTCCAAACCCCGCCTGCTCAAAATATTTCTCATGCATCATCCAATACCAAGGCAAATTTAGTCAGACCTTTAGTTGCTTGTGTGGAAGATAGCGTACAAGAATGCAACATGATGGCAGATATTCTCACCAAAGCCAGGTATGGATTTGTCAGTATCCCAGATTCTGTACAAGCTGTACTGATGCTGCTGCAATATAAG
This sequence comes from Microseira sp. BLCC-F43, assembly GCF_041929235.1. Lineage (NCBI taxonomy): Bacteria > Bacillati > Cyanobacteriota > Cyanophyceae > Aerosakkonematales > Aerosakkonemataceae > Microseira > Microseira sp. BLCC-F43. The sequence continues at coordinate 55,101 of NZ_JBHFNP010000152.1, read as the reverse complement.
CCAGATTTCATTTTTTTAGATTTAGTAATGCCCATTGCTAACGGCTATGAAATTTGCAGCCAAATTCGCCGAGTTGAACACTTCAAAACTACCCCCATAGTTATTCTCACCGGCAGCGATAGCATTGTTGACCGCGTTCGTGCTAAAATGGTAGGAGCCAGTGATTTTATAGCCAAGCCAATCGAAGCGCGTAAAATCTTATCCGTTTTGCTGAAGCATTTGGATGTAAAGTCTTTGCCCCCGGATAAATTTTCTTGTTTACACGATGTTTCTGTCTAAATTCAGATTTCAGATTTGATTAAATTTGTCCGCTTCCATCGAAAATTTGCCATAATATTGATTTTTAGCGGTCGCGATCGCATGTTTTAAAGTTGTGCGATCGATCTCATAATTGTGGCATGAGGCGCTTTTGAATAATACCGCATCAGCTACTCACAAATTCAGTTAATTAACTTCTGAAAAAGCTGTTTCTGCCGCTTTTGGCAACTCAATTGGCACGAAATAGTCAGATGGATACAGATAATCTTCTTCTGATTCATCAATGACTCGGATTAATTGATGTTCGGCGGCGCGACTGTCGGAAATCACCCGATATACTTTTCGCACTTCCAATGATGCTGTATAGTTGTCATTTTTAACGCACAAGACAAATTGTGTTTCCCAGCTTGATGTATTCATGGCTACTCCTAAAAAATACATTTAATTTTGATTTCCTTTTTACCAATCCCGTGGGCTTCATACCAATGTAACTCAGCCTCGCAAATTGTCCCATCTCCAAGACGAATAGTAGCTATTCCTTTTAGCTTTTTCCAGCGTCTAGCACCATAAAATTTTCGTAACCGTGCCACCTCCCGAATCGAGTTGTTAATTGCGATCGCTTCCACATCCCTAATCTCTCCTATTATTTCAAAATGCCCGATATTTTATGATTAATTACAACTTATCATCTTATAACAATTCAAAAAATCTATCATTCCTGGTGGGATAACTTTATTGTATGCGGTCACGAAGTGTGGCTAAAGCCGTATCGCGCAGGGTAAAGGCGTGCGGTCGGCATATCGCTGCTGTAGCGACACGGCATCAACAATGTTGTTAGATAATCCGATATATTTCGGTTGCCGTGTCCCTACCCGATAACCTTCCCCAGGTAACCCTGATAAATTAAAAGCGATCGCTCACCGTATTTGCTCCTCTATTTCTTCTTTGAGTTGCAAGAGTTGCTACGCATCCGGGTAAATCTGGAACGTAAGCAGGATAGTTGTTTGTTGCCTTTTCAATTAAAATTGCATACCGCATTATTCTTTACCTTTTTTTGCCTCTTCTCTCTATCATCTCACCCGGTGCGGGGTTTAAACCCCTGGCTCACAGCTAAAGTCCACTTAAGTGGACTGAATGCATAATTTCAGTCCATTTTAATGGACTTGAGCTACTCGCTGTGGAAATTTATTTCCTGGCGGGCTTTAAAGCCAACCAAAGAGCTTTTAAAATTCTTTCTAATCCTCTCCATCATCTGGTAAAGCTTCAATCTCATCTGCAATCAGATCGGGCAAATTTTCAGTATGAACGTGCAAGTGACAAACAGCACCCGTTAATTCAGCCAGAATATCGCCTTTTTGGTCATCGGTGAGGTTCGGTAATTTTAGCTGAGTCAGCAAAAACAACACCGTTTCGCATTCTTCCCCCAGTTCATTTAATAATACTGAGAGAGTAGCATTCACATTTAATGGTTTTTCAAGCTTGGAAATCATTTACCCCGCCTCAATCGTTTTTCTGCTCTTGCTAAACTTTTTTCTAAATTATCTCACCCGGTGCGGCGTTTAAACCCCTGGCTAATAGCTCAAGTCCACTTAAGTGGACTGAATACATAATTTCAGTCCATTTTAATGGACTTGAGCTATTAGCCCGGAAAGCGATCGCAGCCTTCAGAATCAAGGCTGGTTCCGTCACTTAACTTCGTCGCCAAATCTTGATTGTCTTGTCATAACTACCACTGGCGATAGTTTGCCCATCAGCGCTAAAGGCAATAGCTTTAACTGAGGCTGAATGTCCATTGAGCGTGCCAAGCAGTTCTCCAGTAGAAAAATTCCAAATATTAATCGTCTTGTCCAGACTACTGACCAATATCTGCCCATCAGGGCTAATGGCTGCTGAATGCCCGCGGAGAGTGTACAGTTCTTCTCTAGTTTGTAGATTCAACACCCTGATTTTGTTATCTTTGCTGCTACTAACAAGAAACTGCCCATTTGGACTAAAGCTAAGGGAAATAATAGGCCATGAGTGAGCCGGTAAAGCGTCGATTTTTTTTCCAGCACCCAAATCCCAAATTTTGATGGTCATATCAGCACTCCCACTAGCGAGGATCTTTCCGTCAGGACTAATGGCGACGGCAGTAATCGCACCATCATGAGCCATCAAGGTTGCAATCTCTTTCCCAGTAACCAAATCCCAAGTTTTGATTTTCGTGTCAGCACTACCGCTGGCTAGAATCTTTCCGTTGGGGCTGATAGCAAGGCAATAGACTGCCTTTGAATGCTCACAAAGGTCGGAATATAGAAGCTTCCCACTACTCAATTGCCAAATTTTGACTTTAGTATCTTCACTACCAGTTGCTAAAATCTTTCCGTCTGGACTGATAGCAACAGCGTTGACTGACTTTGAATGCGGTCTAGAAAAGAAACCGCCGAGAGTACGAATTTCCTGCCCTATGTTTAGATTCCATAATTTGATTTGGGTGTCCTCACTACCGCTAACTAAAATTTCCCCATCTGGACTAATAGCTACAGAATTAACTCCGCCTGTATGTCCACTGAGAGTGTATAAACAATTCCAAGTTTGACTGGGAAGCTCTAGTGCTAAAAGTTCATATCCTGTCAACTTCTTATCAAAGTTTTGACCAGGGTCATTAGACAGCGTAGGTGTTTTTGAGAGTTCCCTCTGCGATTGTTGCTTTTTCCTACTGGATCGCGAAGCTGGTGTCTGTAATCGTCTCTCTAGAACTTGACGAAAATTATTTTTATTAACATTTTCTCCCAAGGCTTGTGAAAGTTTGTTCCATAACTCACTCCCAATCTTTTTCAAGTAATTCGCATCGTGTCTAGGTATAGTATCGTAAGCAATTTGCTCATAGGTCTTACCTTGCCAAGCCCCTTGAAGTATTTGTTTCTGGTCACTCTTTAAGCGTCTTCCTGTCTCGCCAAAAAACTTTTCATCTGCTATTTCTAGCGCTGCTTGAAAGTCTGATTCGTTATCTTCTATCTTCTCAACGAGATTGGGACTACTTGCTGGACTTTCTAACTTAGCCCGATCGGGCTTAATAGTAACTTTATCGGTGGGCGGTTTCTTGCCAAAATCTGGCGTAGACGATATGAACCAAATCTTGATTGTTCTATCAGCACTACCACTAGCTATGGTTTGTCCATCCGGGCTGAAGGCGACGCAACTAATATAACCTGAATGCTCCTCAAGGCTGCGGAGTATTGTCCCACCATCTAACTTCCAAATTTTGATGGTTTTGTCATTATGACCGCTAACAAGATGCTGGTGATTAGGGCTGAAGGCGAGCGAGTGAACCACGTCTAAAGATATAGTAGTAAGGGTGCTGAACGTTTCCCAGGTTTCTGGGTTCCATAGCTTAATTGTTTTGTCATAACTACCGCTAGCAAGAATCTGCCCATCCCAGCTGAAGGCAATGCAATTAACTGCTTCTGAATGCCGAAGGGTGCGGATTGATTTCGCATTGTTTAGATTCCAGATCTTGACTTTCTTATCAGAACTACCACTGGCGAGGAATTGCCCATTTGGGCTAAAAGCAACTGAATTAACTGTGCCAGAATGTCCAGTCAAGGTGCGGAGTAGTTCTTTTGTATCCAGATTCCAAATCTTAATTGTTTTGTCAGTACTTCCGCTAGCAAGTGTTTGCCCATCCGGGCTAATAACGACTGAAGTAACCAAACCCGAAGATTCGGAAAAGGTGTGAATTAGCTCTCCCGTTCCTAAATTCCAAATTTTGACTGTCTTGTCAAAACCACCACTGCTGGCAAGTGTCTGTCCATCAGGACTGATGCTGATACAGCAAATGTCACTTGAATGCCCAGTCAAAGTCAGGATCGGTTCGCCAGTTTTTGCATCCCAAATTTTGATTGTCCTATCATTACTGCCGCTGACAATGAGCTGTCCATCAGGGCCAAAAGCAATAGACTTAACCGTATGTGCATGTCCTAAGAGGGTATGTACACATGTGCCAATCTTCTTTTTAGGTTTTAGTGTAGTTAGCTGAGTTCGATCTATTTCCTGTATAGAATTATGATCGTACCTTAAACTTTCTGGTTCTGGGAATTGCTGAGTGGAGTTTACTCCTTGCTCAGAACTGAGAGCGTCTGTTGTAAATTCTGACTTAGCCGAGACTACTTTTTTTTTTCGTAAAGAACCGGCGTTAGGTGTTCTGGAATACTTGCTAGTTGAAGTTCAACACGACCAGACTGGTAAGCTACGTCAATCGAACGATTTGCCCCCACTGCCTTGTAAAAACCAACGGCGAATTTAATAGCAGCTTCATCACTAATTGATTCGTTCATACCGATAACGAACGGTATATGATCGGCAATAGCCTTCGCCTGAGCCTCTGAATAACAAGCATTTAGTACCACACAATTCACTTGATCTGCGAACAATTCAAACGCTGCGGCTAAAGCACTCGGTTCTACAGGTTGAGTTTTACCCAATTCATTTTCAAAGCAAAGAGCGCCAGTGCTTGTACCATGCCCAGAAAAATGCACAATCTGTGGCTCAACATCATACAATGCTTGAGTGATATCTCCCACACGAACCGATAGTCGTGGCTTTAGCACAAATTTTTCCCTCTGTTTGGCTAGTTGCAGCCGTTCTTCAATCTCTCGACACTCCTGCTGCAAACGTAGACGGGAAGTGTCACTGGGGTCAGCTGTGAGAAACAGAATTTTAATGGGATTATCGCTGCTATTCATTTACCAGAGTCGTCAAGCTTATCTATATCACCAATATAGCTTCATCGATTGTGGCAAGCCGTACTTAGCTAATGCAATGGCGCAGTTTATACCCAATAGTTCAGCAAGGACTGAAGTCCTTACTACGAACTCTCTTTTCCCTCAAGAGTCAAAATTGCCCCCTTCTATGGCAACCTAAAAAAGAGACGAGGAACGCGAAAAGTAAAGAAAAGGTTATGCAAACTCTGCCCAATCCAGCCACGTCCAAACCTGCTTACAGCCAAATGTCCACTGACGGGAATATCCAGCGGCGCAAAACCCGTCCCGTCAAGGTGGCGAATATCACCATCGGCGGCGGTTACCCTGTGGTGGTGCAGTCGATGATTAACGAAGATACTCTCGATATCGATGGTTCCGTTGCTGCAATTCGTCGCCTGCACGAGATTGGCTGCGAAATTGTCCGCGTTACCGTGCCCAGTATCGCCCACGCCCAAGCTGTAGCGGAAATTAAGCAAAAACTAATTCAAACCTACCAAGATGTCCCCCTCGTTGCCGACGTGCATCACAATGGGATGAAAATCGCCTTGGAAGTTGCCAAACACGTGGATAAGGTGCGAATTAATCCTGGGTTATACGTATTTGAAAAACCCAAACCAACTCGCACCGAATACACCCAAGCCGAATTCGACGAAATCGGGGAAAAAATCCGCGAAACTCTGAAACCTTTAGTACTTTCCTTAAAAGAACAAGGAAAAGCAATGCGAATCGGAGTAAATCACGGTTCTTTAGCAGAAAGAATGCTATTTACCTACGGCGATACTCCGGAAGGAATGGTGCAATCTGCCCTAGAATTTCTCCGTATTTGCGAATCCCTAGAATATAAAAACTTAGTCATTTCCCTCAAAGCTTCCCGCGTCCCCGTGATGGTAGCTGCCTATCGCTTAATGGCACAACGAATGGATGAGCTAGGTATGGATTATCCCCTGCATTTGGGAGTGACGGAAGCGGGGGATGGCGAGTACGGCAGAATTAAATCTACTGCCGGAATTGGCACTTTGCTAGCAGAAGGCATCGGCGATACGATTCGGGTATCTTTAACCGAAGCACCGGAAAAAGAAATCCCTGTTTGCTACAGCATCCTGCAAGCTTTGGGACTGCGGAAAACAATGGTGGAATATGTCGCTTGTCCTTCTTGCGGTCGCACTTTGTTTAACCTAGAAGAAGTGCTGCACAAAGTTCGCGAAGCCACCAAACATTTAACTGGGTTGGATATAGCAGTAATGGGTTGCATTGTCAATGGCCCAGGCGAAATGGCAGATGCAGATTATGGTTACGTCGGCAAACAGCCAGGATTTATTTCTCTCTATCGAGGTCGGGAAGAAATCAAAAAAGTTCCAGAGGATAAAGGCGTCGAAGAGTTAATTAATTTAATTAAAGCTGACGGACGCTGGGTAGATCCATAAACTGTTGTAGCGATTAAAATTGAAGGAGCAGCATTAATAATACTTGCTGCATCCTTCAGCTAAAAGCCTATGCTACATTGGGCTTACTCAGACTTCTATTATTCTCCTCCGGCTCAGTATTCATGATGGAAATAACAAAACGCGGGCTTGTATTAGGCGCGACAGCAGCAGTACTATCTACTGTCGCCGTAACCGGCGCGGGTATTCATCTGTCTCAAAGTCAAGCTTTCTTCAGCGATAGTCCCAAAGAACTGATCGATGAAGTATGGCAGATCGTAGACCGCAACTACGTTGATGGCACGTTCAACCAGGTTGATTGGAAGGCAGTTCGCCAAGAATATCTGAGTCGGAATTATGCCAATAAGCAGGATGCTTATAAGGCAGTGCGGGAAATGCTGGAGAAGCTGCGGGATCCCTACACCCGGTTCATGGACCCGGAAGAGTTCAAGAACATGCAAGTGGAAACCTCCGGGGAACTGACAGGGGTGGGGATTCAACTGGCATTAGATGAAGAAACCAAAAAGCTGGTGGTGATCGCCCCGATTGAAGGGACGCCAGCGGCTAAGGCGGGTGTTCTTGCTAAGGATATCATTACTAAGATCGATGGCAAGAGTACCCAGGACATGGATGTCAACGATGCGGTTGCTTTAATCCGGGGTCAGGCGGGTACGGAAGTGACCTTGACGATTAAGCGCGGCGGTGCGGAAAAGGTATTTAAGCTCAAACGGGAAAGAATCGAAATCCACCCGGTACGCCACTCGGTGAAGCAAGATATTCCAGGGCAAAAGACAGGTTACATTCGCCTGAACCAGTTTAGCGCCAACGCGGCAGCAGAAATGCGGGCGGCGATTCAGGATTTAGAAAAGCAGGGTGTTACCGGGTACGTTCTAGATTTGCGGTCTAACCCAGGCGGTCTGCTTTATGCGAGTGTGGATATTGCCCGGATGTGGATTAAAGATGGGGGCATTGTCTCGACGGTGGATCGGCAAGGAGTGAATTCTCGCGAAAAAGCCAACAATCGTCAACTCACCGATAAACCCCTCGTAGTCCTAGTAGACGGCGGTTCTGCCAGTGCTAGCGAAATTCTATCCGGCGCGCTGCAAGATAACAAGCGCGCCGTCTTAGTCGGAACCAAAACCTTTGGTAAAGGTTTGGTACAATCAGTGCGCGGACTGGGTGACGGTTCCGGACTCGCTGTCACAATTGCTAAGTACTTCACCCCCAGCGGTCGCGATATCAACCACGCCGGTATTGCCCCCGATGTGGTAATAGAACTCTCGGATGCTCAACGGCAAGAGTTGAGCAAAAACCGCGACGAAATCGGCACCGCGAAAGATCCCCAATACGCCAAAGGGATTGAAGTGTTGCAGCAACAAATCGCCCGCCGCAACAGCGGTGGCGGGAATTCGGCAGCATCAAGGTAATTTGAGATTTGAGATTGCAGATTGCAGATTTTAAATTTGAAATCTTAAATCTGCAATCTGCAATTCTTTATTGGGGTTTGCACTTTCCAGAGCGGATGAGTCCGATGCGACGCGCGATCGCATCAGTTTGAGAACCAATCGGCCCCCAGCATTCTACAATACTGGGGTCTTCTTTTTCTTGCACTTGGGCCCCCGGCAGAATTTCACAATGTCCCTCCGGGCGCTTGACAATATACCAATTTTGTGATTTTTCCATAAGCTGTTGGTTGTAATGCAATCCACATCGGCGTGGCGATGCAACAAGCGGAAGTTCTGACTCACGTGGCGGTAAGCTGTATTGTACCTCTGCTCCTGGTGAGGGAACCGAGTTTGTAATTGAGATTCCGGTGCGTCAAGATATGTTGAAAAATGCGGGTTAGTAGTGGGTATTGCGATCGCTAGCCAAAAATATAAAAAGAAGTTACCCCTTGCGGGTCAACTTCCGCGATCGCATCAGTTTGAGAACTTGCTTTTGTCTTCTTTATCTTCTCTATAGTTGCTTTTTAGCTCTGAAAATAGCCGGAATCGATGACATTTTAGCGAGGCTTCCATGATACAAGTACCGGACAATTTTGCATCTTTAGTTTCTGATTTAGTAAAGCAGTTAGAAGATTTTGAAAAAGCTTATGGGGACATGCCAAAATGTCATTAGCAATTAGCAATTAGCCATCATAGATAAAAAAATTAAAGCGCGTTGCTTGCACCCTGTTAAGCTTTAAACTTTTAGTTACTGCATAATCTTTGAACAAATAATGACTCTAACATCTTCGATTAACAACGCTGGGCGACTGCAACTGAATCCGTTGGCAATACCCCATCGTCTGCTACTTGGTCCTGGTCCCTCGAATGCCCATCCCGCCGTCCTCCAGGCGATGAGTACCTCCCCTGTGGGACATCTCGACCCAGCATTTCTGGCGCTGATGGACCAAATTCAGGCGCTGCTGCGCTATGTTTGGCAGACTGAAAACCCTCTGACGATTGCTGTCAGCGGCACGGGGACGGCGGCGATGGAAGCAACGATCGCTAACGCCACCTCACCCGGTGATGTGGTGCTGGTAGGTGTCGCTGGTTACTTCGGTAACCGCTTGGTTGATATGGCGGGACGCTATGGTGCTGATGTGCAAAAGATTACCAAACCCTGGGGGGAAGTTTTCTCCCTGGAGGAACTGCGGACAGCTGTAGAAACTTATCGTCCGGCGATTCTGGCGTTAGTCCATGCCGAGACATCGACGGGGGCGCGTCAACCGTTAGAAGGCGTGGGCGACCTTTGTCGCGAATTTGACTGTCTGCTATTAGTAGATACCGTAACCAGTTTGGGTGGCGTGCCGTTATTTTTGGATGAATGGAAAGTTGACCTCGCTTATAGCTGTAGCCAAAAAGGGTTAGGTTGTCCGCCGGGAGCTTCGCCATTTACGATGGGTTCACGGGCAATGGAAAAATTGCAGCGACGCCGGGACCTGGTGGCGAATTGGTATTTGGATATGAATTTGTTGGGTAAGTATTGGGGTAGCGAACGCATCTATCACCACACCGCCCCAATCAATCTATACTACGCTTTGCGGGAAGCGTTGCGTTTGGTTGCCGAAGAAGGAGTAGAAAACTGCTGGACTCGCCATCAAAAGAACGCCGAATATCTCTGGCAGAAATTAGAAGCTTTTGGACTTACCTTACACGTCGAGAAACAATTCCGCCTACCAACTCTCACGACGGTTCGCATTCCAGATGGTGTGGATGGTAAAGCAATTCAACGCCGCTTGCTCAACGAATACAATATAGAAATTGGGGGAGGATTGGGCGAACTTGCTGGTAAAGTTTGGCGGATTGGTTTGATGGGTTATAACAGTCGTCCAGAAAGTGTTGACCGACTCTTGTCAGCACTGGGGGAAGTTTTACCTAATTGATGTTGTTTAAACTGGATGAGAACATGGGTTGTTGGCGCTTGTTCTCATCCACATTTGATTGGCACAATAGGCAGATTCAAGACATGGCAAAGTCCATATGTTGACGTTGTTCAAGGGATTTGAAAGCCAAAACGATATGGTGTTTGGGAATTCCAGCAGCAACTAGATCCAAAGCGATTCCCTCTTCTGTACCATCGTGCTGAATCCAAAGTTTGTGGTTAATAATATCGATGTGTAACAAGGTGCCGTAGATGCGATAGCCGTTTTGCCAACCTGTTTCAACTAAAAGGTAGCGATCGCGATCTCGATCGAACACCAATTCTACTTGAACTTGGTCATCGTTACCCAGAAATTCGGCATATTCTTGGAGGGTTGTTTCCACAATGTCGCGATATTGAACGTTCAGCGAATCCATCGGACGATCGCCTCCTCTGTTGGATCGAATGTAACTATACGAATAATGCCATCTTCAATTAAGGTTTGACCCGCTTCTTCTTCAAATACTAGCTTGCGGGTATTCTCAGAAACTGCAAGATACAGTGTATGTTCGGGATAATAACGTTTCAGCAAACGAGCGTACAGAATAAACTGACCAACAGCTTGTTCTAAATCTTTCATGTCAGAAGGGCTAGTAAAACTTTTGACCTCAACTGCTATTTTCTCAGTTCCCCGTTCTGCTGCTAGCAAACGCTCTGCGCCTAAATCGACAAACAGATTTCTACCACGGGCTAGACGGATTCGCAATGGGTCGTGCGTGATTGTCCAACCATCTTTGATCAAGGCATTTTTAACGGTGTTGTGATAAGTATCTCTGGCAGGCATAGTGCCTTTATTTTAGCGTGCTGGATATTTTTTGATTTGCCGGATACAATGAGCAGGTTTGATGACTGCGAACATCTAACCGATACCTCCACCTCTACTATAATTGCGAGGGAACGCACAAGGCTGCAACTGTACGTTGGGTTGAACGGTGAGATGCTACATTGAGTTTGTGCTAGGCTTTGGCTAAATAGAAGTTTATACTTATTGCCAAAATGTACTCACCTAACCTTTATGAAACAGATTTTTATGCCTGGACTCAAGAACAGGTTAGCCTGCTCAAAGATCGGCAGTGGGAGCGATTAGACACAGTTAATCTGATTGAGGAAATTGAAGCTTTGGGCAGGAAAGAGCGACAAGAACTGAGGAATCGACTGGGTTTGTTATTAGGACACCTATTAAAGTGGCACTTTCAACCTGAAAAACGCAGCAATAGTTGGTTGGGTACAATTAGAGAGCAACGCGTGCAAATCAGGCTACTTTTGCAGGATAATCCTAGTTTGAAATCCTATTTAAATGAAGTTTTCCTCGCTGCCTACGAATTAGGTATAGCTTTAGCAATTCGAGAGACGCGGTTAGGCGAACAGATTTTTCCAGAAGTCTGCCCTTACACTCTAGAGCAAACCATGAATCCTGAATTCCTACCGGAGTTGAATCAAAGTGATGAGACAGAAGAATAATCGCCTCCACAAGCTACAACTACGAGAATATGCTGTTTCAGCGCGCAATCTCAACTTCGCGGTACGCCCCTGGAACAATGGTATCAATAATGTTCTGTATTACGTCCACATTCTGTTGAATACGAGGCCACGACGTAGACAGCAATACCACAATAGCGATTTGTCGGTTTGCAAGGTTTTGTTGATAGCGCAAGTTTCGATCCGTTGTGACGAGCAGATCGTACCCCTCACGTTCAGCCATGTCGAGTAGATCGCCATTGGCTAATTCTGACCATCCACGCTCATAAGCAGTATCTACATTATGGCCCAGCAGCAAGCGGCGCAGCGGTACTGGCGTACCCTGGTCAAACAGTATCTTCATGCCTGTGCCATCTGCGTCAAGCATACCAGCGCGCGATCAAGTAGCGCTTCGACTTGGGTGCGCGTCACCCCCGGAAACCATTCTAGAAACTGGTCAACAGAAGCTCCATCTTTCAGATTCTCGAACAAGGCAGCAACAGGTACGCGCGTTCCTCGAAATACCCATGCACCACTTACTTTAGTGGGATGACGTTCAATCACTTCCAAGAGGTCTGCATTCTGCATAACATTCGCCCCTTGTACCGGATAAAGTTTCTCCGATACACCAGTAGTTTAGCAGGATTCAAACAATAATTATTGTAGGGGCGAAGCCTGAGGGCGATAACTTCTGCAATCAACCCAAGGTTTTATATCCGAATGCTTCGCCCTGGCCTTACGCAACCGATAGAACTGGTTATGATATGAGCAATTGCCCACCCAAAAAAATAAGGACGTATCGAAATACGTCCCTATCTAAGCACTCAATACTGTCAAACGAGGAAGTGTATTAATTCCAGCTACACTCCTGCCCACAGATTCCGCGACGGGTTTTAAACTCCGAACTAAATTCACCATATCTTCCAACGAAAGCGCCTGCCTTGCATCGGAAACGGATTTTTCTGGTTCTGGGTGACATTCGATAATTAACCCATCTGCGCCACAAGCAACCGCAGCTTTTGCCAAAGGTGCGACTAATTCCCGCTTTCCAACTGCATGAGAAGGATCTACAATCACCGGCAAATGCGTTAATTGTTTCAAAGCTGCCACTGCGCCTAAATCTAAAACGTTGCGCGTGTAATTATCGAAACTGCGAATCCCTCGTTCGCATAATATTACATCCGGATTCCCGTGACTCAAAATATATTCTGCTGCCATAATGAATTCTTCAATTGTGGCGGCGAGTCCCCGTTTGAGCAATACTGGTTTGCCTGCTTGACCTAATGCTTTCAGCAAGTCGAAATTTTGCATGTTGCGACTGCCGACTTGCAGCATATCGGCGTGTTCGACAACATCATCAATTTGTCCAATTGACATTACTTCTGTGACAACTGGGACGCCGTGACTGCGCCTAATATCTGCCAAAATCTTCAATCCTTCCAATCCTAATCCTTGGAAAGCGTAGGGCGAGGTGCGGGGTTTGTAAACGCCACCGCGCAACATCTGTACTGGGGCAGATGCTAGATGGGTGGCGACTATTTCCATTTGTTCTAGACTTTCTACCGTGCAGGGACCACCGATAATTGTCAGTTCTTTTCCACCGATGGCGACTTGTTTTGAGACTTTCACAACTGTTTGGTGATTGGGGTGAGAAGCAGTAGCGAGTTTAGCAGCGTTCATTGTTTTTCTCCTTGTTCAAACTAATCAATGGGATAACAAAAAACCCGGAGCTTTTTCAAGTTCCGGGTGTCGTGATTCATCAGCATGATGCTATCTACCCAGAACTTATTCGGGGCCAAAAATAAAAGCCGTAAAACCAGTTAGAGTAGAGTGTCATACTTGTTTACCGTTTGTTTCATAGCCCGCGTAGGCGGGCTTTGGTTGTGTAGCCCCACCCTTAAGGGTGAGGGAAAATGGTGCGGGTATTTGGTATTAGGAGTTATCCTACAAAACAAAAAACCGCAGATTTTGTTCTGCGGTTCACCGGGGGTTTCCAGGGGGTACTGGATTCACTTCCGGTGAACCTCTGGATACCAAAAATAAAAATAGTAACTGCTATGATACATTTGCGGGGTTTTTGTTTGATAGTTGATGATATTCCTATTACTATTCACGATAACAAAGTAATCGGGTTTGCGTCAAGAGATAAAAGTATGAATTTTTTTGATAAGTTGCTTGTGGCGATGGATCGCAATCAGAGCTTGCTTTACGCGGCACTTGACCCAGATCCGGAGGTGTTGTCGGGAAGCGAACGCTTGTCATCCCTACGCCAACTCTGGGACTGGTTACCCTTCGTCATCTCCCAAACCGAGGAATTGGTGTCTGCGTATATACTTACCCTCGACTTTTACCAAGCGCTGGGTATCCCCGGTTTAGAATTGCTCCAACATACTTTGGCGACTATCCCCCCTCACATCCCGGTAATTTTGGATGCCAAACACGGCGACATTAATACCAGCACCGTCTTCGCCCGTACCGCATTTGAAAATTGGCTGGTGGATGCTTGTACCGTTTTACCCTATGCTGGACACGAACAGATAGCCCCGTTTTTGGTTTATCCCAACAAGGCTGTCTTTGTCCTGTGCGCGACGGCTAACCCTTCTGCGGCGGTATTGCAAGAACACCCAGCGGCATATTTACCATTTTATTTGCATCTTGTCAAGCAAGCGCAAACTTGGGGCAGTCCGGAACAAGTGGGGTTGAAAGTCGGTGCGGCGATGCCGGATATTGTAGCGAAGATGCGGGCAACGGCACCGGAACGCCTAATTTTAATGCAAGGAACTTGGTCGGATGAGCAAGATTTGGCAAAGTTATTGTCAGCGGGTTTAAATGCGGAAGGGCAGGGTTTATTAGTTCCAATTCCGACTGAGTTGTTAACTGTTGAACATCCATCCCAGGAAATAGAAAAGCTGCGGGATACTATCAACCAAGAACGTCAGCGGGTTGTACAAGGAAATCCGACTTGCGATTTATGGTTGCCGAATGTTTGCTTTTTGCAATCCGACCCGCATCGAGATTTAATTTTACAGCTTTTCGACATTGGCTGTATTATTTTTGGCGAACACGTGCAAGCGTCGGGGGCAACTTTTCCCTATTATATCGACCTGCGGACTATTATTTCCAAACCCCAAATCTTCCATCAAATTTTAGGTGCATATGCGGAGATTCTCAAACAATTGGAATTTGACCGAATTGCCGGAATTCCTTATGGTTCTTTACCGACGGCGACTGGGTTAGCTTTGCGCTTAGAACGTCCGATGATATTTCCGCGCAAGGAGGTTAAAGAACACGGGACGAAACGGTTAATTGAGGGACATTTTGCACCTGGTGAAAAAGTTGTCGTAATCGATGATATTCTAATTAGCGGTAAAAGCGTGATGCAAGGAGCGGAGAAACTGAAATCAGTGGGATTGCATGTAGAAGATATCGTGGTGTTTATCGATCATGGAAAGGGGGTCAAGGATAGATTGAAGGAAAACGGTTATCGGGGTCATGCTGTTTTGACGATAGGGGAGATTGCCGAAACTTTGTATCAGTCGGGACGGATTGATGGGTCGCAGTTTAAACTGTTTGTTGAGTAGTTAAGGCTGGCTAATGGCTAATTGCTAAAGGGAGCATTTGTTCTGATTGTTCTATTAGCCATTAGTTACTCGAATAAACCCAACTGAAATAATCTCTGGGGTTGGGTTGAGGTAACGAAACCCAACCTACAATTTTAAGGATAAATTATGATTGATTTAACGGGAAAAGTCATCTTAGTTACGGGGGGGTCATCGGGTATTGGCGCGGTGACGGTGCGGACATTGGCAAATGCTGGGGCGATGGTGATTTTGCATTATTGTAGTCAGCGGGATAAAGCTGAAGAAATAGTGGGGGAGATTGGATGCGATCGCATTCATTTACTCCCAGCAGATTTCACCCAAGAAAATGGGGCGGTAACCTTGTGGAAGGATGCAATATCCTGGCAAGGACGCATTGATATTTTAGTCAACAATGCCGGTATTATGTTAGCCGCCGGAGTGGATGACAACTTGGCTCTTTGGTCAAGTGCTTGGCAGAAAACTTTACAAGTTAATTTAATTGCGGTTGCGGATTTATGTCGCGAAGCAATTCATCATTTTAAAAGTCGCAATGGTGGCACAATCATCAACGTCGCCAGTCGCGCTGCTTTTCGAGGCGATACGCCGGAATATATGCATTATGCTGCATCTAAAGGTGGGATTATTTCCCTGACGCGCAGTATTGCACGAGGATTTGCCAAGGATAATATCCTCGCTTTTGCTGTTGCGCCTGGTTTTGTTCGTACAGAAATGGCGGAGAAATTTATCCAAGATTATGGAGAGGATTTCCTTACCCGCGATATTCCGATGGGAAAAATTGCCCCGCCGGAAGATGTTGCTAATGTTATCGCTTTTTTGGCTTCTGGTTTGGCGCCCCATGCTACTGGTACTACTATCGATATCAATGGGGCTTCTTATGTGCGCTGATTTGATTTAAAGTTAAAGCGGTGGGGGTAAGTATTATGCTTTTCGCGTCAGAAGAATATCTAAATGAACCGCAGAGGACGCAGAGGACGCAGAGAGAGGAGAAAAGAAGAGGTAGGTTATTGAAGTAGCGCGAAGGGGGTAAAATAGAACAGTGGGGTTGGGTTTATTACAGCTATATTGGATTTGGGGATTATGCTGAGAGCAATTTTATTCGACTTAGATGGAACTTTAGTTAATACAGACCCTTTGCATTACAGGGTTTGGAAAGAAGTGTTGGAAGATTATGGCTTGGAAATCGATCAAAAGTTTTATGATAGTCGCATTAGCGGGGGATTGAATCCATTAGTTATAAAAGATATATTGCCCGAACTGTCAGAAACTGAAAATTACGAGTTGGCTGAATATAAAGAAGCTCGATTTCGCGAATTGGCATCGGAATTAAAACCTGTTGCGGGATTGGATCGGATTCTTGCTTGGACAGAAGAATGCAATTTAAAACGCGCATTGGTAACTAATGCTCCTCCTAAAAATGTTGAGCTTATGCTCTCGGTTTTGGGGTTAACAGAAGCGTTTAATCCGGTTGTTGTGGCGTCAAATGCGGGAGTCTCTAAACCAGACCCAGCTTTGTATAGAATGGCTTTGAATTTATTAGATATTGCGCCAGAGCAAGGGTTGGTTTTTGAGGATTCTCCAGCAGGAATTCGTTCTGCTGTGGGTGCGGGTATTTTGACTATTGGGATTGCTTCTACTCACAATCCTCAGACTTTGTTGGCAGCAGGGGCGTTTAATGTTGTGCCGGATTTTACTGACGAACAGGTATGGAATTTGCTGCGGGGTTGAGGGGATTTTAGATGGGGAATTGAGCTGGGGGCGGGTTTATCTAAAATGTCTGTAAAACCCGCCTTTACTTAATGCTTGATAAATGAATAGTTGCTGCAATCGCTGATGGGTCGATAACCAATCGTATGATAGATGCGCTCCGAAGTGGGATTGGCTAAATCTGTGTAGAGAAGGACTAAATTCTGATTCGTTCGCCATCTTTAAGGAGAGTTGATGAACGGGAGACGGAAGCAAAAAAGTGCTGTTGTGGCGTTCGCACTGGCACTCATTTTAGCAGCAATCGCTATCATCACCCCGGCGTTACTCAAACAAAACGCCACCGTCTCTATTGCCGCCGATGGTGGAGTGGAAACCCGCCTTTCTAGTTTAGAGTCGCGAGTTTTGAGCTTGCAATCCGAGTTATACCGCATCGAAAGCCAAATTAATCAACTGAGTTCGTCAAGCACTATCCCCAGGGAATCTCCTCCCCCCGTAGAGGTTCCCCTCCCTCCGAGAAGTACGAGGCGAATCCCATCAAGCGATCCGATGTTTGCTCGACTTTCTACCTTAGTTATCGAACAGAAACAACGCCTGGATCGATTAGAAGCAAGAATTGTTAGATTGGAACGAGCGAGATGAACCATTCGCCGACGGGCAATCCAGTATATAAATTTACTTCGTAGTAGTAATGGGGCATCTACTGGAAGAATAAGCGATGGCGCGAAATGGCGATCGCCGATGTTGAAGATCTAATCGTGGAGGAATAGGGGCAGGGCAAATTAGATATCGAGGATAATTTAACAAAATTAATCCTGGCGTGCCCCTACTACAAACGGGATTTTTGCTCGGTGCCACCTATCTAACTTATAGCTCGATACCAATCTGGGAATGATTCCATGAATCTCAACAGCACCCCTAAAATTAAACTGACAATCCGCCAGTCGATTGCCAAATTCCTAGAAACATTGCTCCAACTTCTGTACAGGCGAACTATCCTGTTACTGATTCTCTTTTTCTTTGCAGGAGTAACGGCAGCTGTTTGGAATATGTCCCGCTTATCATCGGGTTTAGTTAAATGGCAAGCTATACAAAATACAGCATTATATGCCCAAGCAATCCAAGAAGCACGCACGGTTTACAGTTCTGAGGTTGTCGATCGGATCAAAGCGATTCACGAAGATTTGATCGTCACCGACACCTATCAAAACCAAATGGGATCCATCCCCGTACCAGTTACATTTTTGATCGAACTCGGTAAGCGCTTGAGTGCAGAAAACCCTGGAATGTCAGTGCGACTGTATAGCGATTACCCCTTTCCTTCGCGGCAATCTGAAGGGGGTGCTAAAGATGATTTTGAACGGGAAGCGCTGAGTTATTTGAGACAGCATCCCGATGAAAAATTTATTCGCTTTGAAAATTTTCACGGTCGTATATGCCTGCGATATGCACAGGCGGATATCCTCAAACCTAGCTGCATCGGTTGTCACAACACCCTGGCTGATAGTCCTAAAAAAGATTGGCAGGTTGGAGACGTGCGAGGAATTTTGGAAATTTCCACTCCCATCGATCGAGTGATGAAAAAAACTGAGGATGGTTTGAAAGAAACTTCGCTCACCTTAGCCGGGATTTCTTTATTGGGAATAATGGGGATAACCCTGGTAATTGCCAGGTTGAAGCACACTGCGAAAGAGTTAGAATTGCGCGTAATCGAACGCACGGCAGATTTACGCAAGGCTAACGAGGAACTCGCAGTAGAACAGGAAAAATCCGAGCGTTTGTTACTCAATATTCTGCCCGAACCGATTGCGAGTCGCCTGAAAGATCAACACCAAAGCATTGCCGATGGATTTGCTGAAGTGACGATTTTATTTGCCGATATCGTTAAGTTTACCGAGCTATCTTCACAGGTATCGCCAGAAGAATTAGTTTCGTTGCTGAATGAAATTTTCTCGGCGTTCGATCGCTTGACCGAACGATATGGTTTGGAGAAAATCAAGACGATTGGCGATGCGTATATGGTGGCGGGGGGGATTCCCAATCCACGTCCGGATCATGCTGAGGCGGTGGCAGAAATGGCGCTGGATATGCGCGAGGAAATTGCTGAATTTAACAAAAGGCATGACAGCAATTGTAATATCCGAATTGGGATTAATACGGGTCCGGTTGTTGCTGGGGTAATTGGTACGAAAAAGTTTATTTATGACCTTTGGGGCGATACGGTTAATGTCGCCAGTCGGATGGAGTCTCATGGTATGCCAGGGGCGATTCAGGTAACTGCTGATACTTACGAAAGGTTGGGCGATCGCTTCGAGTTTGAGGCAAGGGGTGAAATTAAAATTAAAGGCAAGGGCGAGATGATGACTTATCTTTTAATTGGCAGGAAATGCTAATTGCTAATTGCTAATTGCTAATTGCTAATATAGGATTTTTACTGACATTAGCCATTAGCGATTAGCCATTAGCCGCTGTTGGCGAGATAACTAGCAACTTGGGTGAGCTTTTACTGGGATAATGCCATTAAATTGCACAGTTTATAAACTGCTCTTGCTCCTACGTTACCATCCCATTCACCATCGCCAACTTCGCAGATGTCAAAGCCAATAATTTGGCGTCCGCTATGTAGGAGTTCTCGGAATAAGCAATAAGTTTGTTCTAGTTCTAATCCTCCGGGGACGGGTGTTCCTGTGTTGGGACATAGTTTGGGGTCTAGTCCATCTACGTCGAAGCTGATGTAAACTTGTTGGGGCAATTCTGCGACGATTTGCTTGCAGATTTCTAACCAGGGAATGCCTGCATAAAGTTTTTGTTTCAACATCGGATCGTAGTAGGTGGAAATTCGTCCGTTGGATTGTTGAATTATGTTAATTTCATCTTGACAAATGTCGCGAATTCCTACTTGAACTAATTTGGATATTTGCGGCAATTGTAGGGCGTTAAACATGATTGAGGCATGAGAATATTGGAATCCTTCGTAGGCGTCGCGTAAGTCGGCGTGGGCGTCTATGTGTAAAATTCCAAAGTCTGGATAATGTTGTGCTAATGCTTGGATATATCCCAAGGGGACGCTGTGATCTCCGCCAATTACTGCTACTTTTTTACCTTGGTTTATGGCAGCAGTAGCGTTATCAAATAGCCATTGATTGACGTTTTGGCATTCGCGAGCGATGTTTTTTAGGATTTGTGAAAGATCGGGATCGTCTTCGATGCGATATCCTTGTTCCAAATGTTCGATGATTCGGGTAGCATCTTGTCTCTTGGCTTCATTTTTTTGCTGGATATGGGCAGGAATTTCTCCCATGAAAATACCTTGTTTCCAGCCTTCTGGATTGTCGAAATCGTAGATATCTAGTTGGCGAGAAGCTGCTAAAACTCTCCCTGGACCAGATGCTGTACCGCCGCCATAGGAAACTGTTACTTCCCAGGGTACGCCGAAGACGATAATATTGGCAGATTCGTAATCAAAGGGAAGTCCCAAAAAGTTGCCGTTATCGATACCAATATCGTTGGGATTAAAGTTTTGCAGGATTTCTTCTTTTGTCACCATTGAATTTTTCCTCGATTGATTTGGGTTAGTTGAGATTTTGCCATAGCTTCCACAACCCGCCAGGGATTGAAATCCCTGGCTAATAGCGAAAGTCCTCTAAACAGGACTGGGAAAATAATTCAGTCCATTTTAATGGACTTTTGCTATTAGCCCGGAAATTTATTTCCGGGCGGGTTGGTGGTAAGGTACAAGATCTTAATTAACAGAACGCCTCGATCATATTAGCGTTATTTCTATTTTTTGAGGAGATTGCAGATTAGTTCGCCTGCACCATTGGATTCAAATGGCACCAGGGTTCCATCGGGGCGAATTTTTGTGCGATCGCGACACATCTAATCGCCAATTCCAGGGACAATAGCGGAGAACTTATACATATAGCCATCATTGCGGTGAATTGTCCTACAGTATTTGTAACGGACTGGACTGACTTTTCCTGTGGCACAAATCATTTCAAAAACTCCACTCGCTCTGACAATTAGCCTACCGACATGAGTCCCCGCAAATTTTCCTGTAGGCAGCGTTGCTTGTACCATGTCACCTGTTTCAAAACCAAAAAATTCCTTGCACCGTGTTTTGTGTTTAATTGGGAAGCCATATTTATTAGGCTGGCACATCTGACGGCTGCCCCATCCTTTGGCTTGAATCAATAAAGGTTGTGAAGTCAAGATTTTTAATTCGGACACTACCCCCACGCAAGCTGCATCTAACCAATGAGTTTTTGGTAATTTCAATCGAGTCCGATTGTATTTGGTGCGACCGCCGGTTGAAGTTTCTACAGGTAATGATGTTGCTTTTAATCTGTTGAAGAGTTGCCAGCGGGTACTATTTACTGCTGCTGCATCTTTCAGGGGTTGTTTTGCTTGTTTTAAGATCCGATTTAACACGTCTGGTTTCTGTGGCAAGAAATCTTTAATATCTTGATTTCCTTTGGCAAGGTTGCAAGCGTTACAAGCAATTGTCAAATTAGAGACTCGGGAACTTCCACCTTTTGATTTGGGGTGAATATGTTCAATTTCTAAGGGGACATTTTCTGCATGGCAGTAAGCACATTTTCTTCCCCATTTTTCTAGTAAATATTCTCTAATCTCGTAGCCTGCTAGTTCTCCTTGTTGGTACTCTCTACCAGATATTTCCGGGTTTGACATTGCTTGGGTGTCAAATTTAACCAACTCCTGAGATATGCTTGCAATCGGCACGTATCGGCGTATCCGGTTTACCCATGTCAGGATATTTGCGATTCTAGACTCTATGCTAGGTGGCAACCATCCTGGTTTACGAGTCCGGTTTTTAAACCGTGCTTGGCGATACCTGGTTTTCCGGTTTCTGCGGTGACGACGAATTGCACGACGCGATTCTAAGTCGTTGTTAATTTGTTGTCCCCTGTGGGTTAATTCGGCACCCCAAATTACTTTGTCATCCCGGACAATTGCTAATCCTGTTAAGAGAGAACCAGGATCAATTTTTAATTGATGGGGCTGTGTTTGGGGATGAGATACTGCGTATTTGAGTACGATTGTCAATGGGTAACGTCGATAAATAGCTGCTTTTCGTTGTTTTAACAATCGCCTCGCTTGTCCTGGTGGTACGGGGTTAAGCTGTTGTCCGTTGGTATCGATAACAAATACAAAATTAGACATCAATGTCCTCCCTTTCGGGGTAATGTTTTCCTCGCCAATGTTTTGAGGGCTTGTTGTGTCAATCGCACTTCCTTAACCAAATACGGATGTTTAACGATTGAAGACAGGGCTACAGGCACCGAAAGCACCCGTAGGTGTCATGACCCCCAAAACGTAGTTTGTAACTAAGGCTGGCTACCTCTGCAATGAAAGAAGTGGTTTTCCACTTTTGTCCACTGTTTGGTGGATAGCGACAATTATAAACCTCAAGTGGCCTTGCCACCCCATCAATGCTAACAACTGCCCGATACTCCCAGTAATTCTTGGCACTGCGCTTGATACTTTTGATGCAAATGACGCGGCGATCCGAGGTGCGACAGAAGGATGCTTGTGCCGGGTGTGCCAGCACAAACCATAAAGTTACTAACAGCAGTAGAGCGATATATTTCACTTGATGCCAAATTTGTTACCCTGCTAGAAGCTTAGCTCAAAACCGCCCCATGTTTGCTTTTAATATTTCAATCTTCCGATAGATGCGGCTGAGTACTTTTCATCTTTTAGATGGTACGTACATGAACCGTGAATTCCTAGACCTAACCCCCAACCCAGTAAGGGATATACTGCCCAAAAATATTTCGGGTTAGTTACTAGGTTCAAAAGTATTAAAAAGGTATTGACCGCTACGAATGGAATCAAATGTGCTTTAAACCCTCTTTGGCGGCGGGCGTCCACTACCTGTTTCTGTTGGATTTTTTCTCGATCTTGCTGCCATTCTTGTTGGGCAATTTGCAGTGCAGAGGCAGAAATTCCCAGTTCTGTTGCCATTTCTTTTAGCTGTTGTTCTGAAAATTCTCCGGTTTGTTGATGATTCATTGCCCGTTGCAGAATTTGCTGTACTTCTTCTGAATGAAAGGTAGCCATGTGTGTATCCTCGATTTTTGCTAGCTAAAACAAAGAAACCCGGTTTCTAGGAGTTCTGTATTTGATTCTGGGATGCAATCTCAGTCCTATTTTAGAGGATTTAGGTTGCGGGATATTTCGCTGCAAATGAGCAGGTGAAGGATGAGATAGTTTAGTTAAAAAACCCTCTTTAATTAGGCGTTCGTGAACTTCTATCCAGTCGGGAAGATTGTCATCTTCTTGTCGCCAGTGAACTAATGAAGCTTCATCGCACCAATCTTGAATTTTTGGCATGACGCTGCGGTGTGCGCCTGCGTTGCGGTAAATTTTCATCGCTGCTTGTTCTTCCCAAGCTGTCATTGTCCAATAAGTTTGATTTGCATCTACTAAAAGCTTCCCTCCTTTAAAACCTTTCGTGTTGATAACTTGCCACGTACTTAGCAATACGTTCAACAAAAATGGTGGTAGATAGAGACGCGATCGCAAACGCAACCTCGTTACAGAAATAAATGTCATGGTCAAATCCTCTCGAGCTCTTTTTGCAACTCGTTTAATATGCAACTAATTGCAGTTATGGGTTCACTGTATACTCAACAAATTGCATATGTCAAGGGTGAGTTATGGCTTTAGCAGAGGCAATTTTGGCAGCGTTAATCGAGAAACCATGTAGCGGATACGACTTAGCAAAGCGGTTTGATGGGTCTGTGGGCTTCTTCTGGAAGGCAACGCATCAGCAGATTTACCGAGAACTGACAAAGTTAGAAGAACTTGGTTTTATCAGTGCTGAAAGAGTCCATCAAGAGGGAAGACCGGATAAAAAACTTTACAATGTGACGGAGGAGGGCAAGGCACATTTGAGAGAATGGATTGCCAAGCCTGGTGAGATCGGTCCGATGAAGGATGAGTTGCTGGTTAAACTGTTTGCCGGGTATGTAGTTCCCGTGCAGACTATGCTGGCGGAACTGGAAAATCACCGGGCACAGCACTTGGAAAGATTAGCGACATATCGAGAAATCGAGCAAAAGTACTTTAAGAACCCGGAAACGCTGCCGATTGAGGGAAAATACGTGTATTTGACCTTAAGGCAGGGAATTCGCTCCGAAACGGAATGGTTAGCTTGGTGTGAGGAAGCGATCGCATTCTTGAGCTAAAATCTGGGCAACCCCAATCGGCGAACAAAATGGACTCATTCAGGGTTTTAGCACTCCAGGTGACGTGCCATGCAGTCAACGCGGCGCGGGATAGAGAAGAAGCGCGATCGCTAATATACCAAGCGATCGCTCGCTTAGAACAACAAATCGCCGCCAGTATCGCCTTTATCGGCTTTGACTGCAAATTAATCGTCCTGCCAGAATATTTCCTCACCGGCTTTCCGATGGGAGAATCCCTAACAGTTTGGGCAGAAAAAGCTTGCATCGAAATGGCAGGCGCAGAATACGAAGCCCTCGCTAAAATTGCCCAAAAACACAACATCTTTTTAGCCGGAAACGCCTACGAACTTGACCCCAACTTTCCAGGCTTATACTTCCAAACCTGCTTTATCATCGATCCTTCCGGCACGATAATCTTGCGCTATCGACGCCTCAATTCCATGTTTGCCCCCACACCCCACGACGTGTGGGACAAATACCTCGAATGTTACGGATTAGATGGAGTATTCCCCGTAGCCAAAACAGCCATCGGCAACTTAGCAGCACTAGCATCCGAAGAAATATTGTATCCAGAAGTAGCCCGCTGCTTAGCCTTGCGGGGCGCAGAGATATTTTTACATTCCACCTCCGAAGTATATGGTAGAGATCCCTCGCCAAAAGACGCCGCCAAAATATGCCGTGCCGTCGAAAACATGGCCTACGTAATATCAGCCAACACAGCCGGAATAGCCAACACATCGATCCCAACTTCATCAGCCGACGGCGGCTCTAAAATCATAGATTATCGCGGATTAATCTTAGCAGAAACAGCAACAGGAGAAAGCATGGCAGCCTTCGCCGAAATCGATCTCGCAGCATTGCGAAGATACCGCCGCCGCCCCGGACTAAATAACCTCCTTTCCCGCCAAAGACTAGAACTTTACGCCCAAACCTACCACCAAACCCAAATTTACCCCCCCAACACAATGCTAAATCCAGAAATAGATCGAAAACACTTCATCCAAACCCAACAAAAAACCATCGAAAACCTATCTAACTTAGGCATAATCTAAAAATCTCTCGATCGCCTTCCTTCCTCTGCGTCCTCTGCGTCTCGGCGGTTCAATTCTTCAAAAATTGATATGACCCAACAGATTAACATACGCAATCCCAGAACCGGAAAAACCGACTACACAATTACCCCGCCAACATCCGAACAACTGGCGGAAAAAAGCACCCACCTGCGCCAAGCACAAATCAATTGGCAACAGCAAGGACTATCCCACAGAATTGAAACATTACAACAGTGGAAACAAGCAATCTTATCCCAAAAAGATCGACTAAAAGAAGCATTAATAACCGACACCGGCAGATTACCCATATCAATCCTAGAAATTGATTCATTCATTTCCAGCATCGACCGCTGGTGTAGAATAGCCCCAGACTTATTATCAGAACAATCAAAAAACACAACGATTCCCTTTATCCGCCTGCAAAGTCAACTCGTTCCCTACCCATTAGTTGGGGTCATCAGTCCGTGGAACTTCCCCCTATTACTTTCTATTATTGATACAATTCCCGCCTTACTAGCCGGGTGTGCAGTCATCGTAAAACCCAGCGAAATTGCCCCTAGATTTATTCAACCCTTACTAGAAACAATTGCATCAGTTCCCAACTTACGCGATATATTAACCTACATCGAAGGCGCAGGCGATACGGGTGCAAATTTAATAGAATTGGTCGATTTAGTATGTTTTACAGGCAGCGTCGCCACGGGTAAAAAAGTTGCAGAAGCAGCAGCGAAGCGATTTATTCCCGCATTTTTAGAATTAGGAGGAAAAGACCCGGCAATTGTTTTAGAATCGGCAAATATAGAATTAGCAACTTCGTCTTTATTATGGGGGTCAGTTGTTAATACAGGACAATCCTGTTTATCGATTGAACGGATTTACGTACACGAATCTATTTTCGATAATTTTGTAGTGAAATTGACAGAAAAAGCGCAACGAGTTCAGCTAGCGTATCCCAGAATTGAAAGCGGAGAAATTGGCCCGATTATTGCTGAAAGACAAGCGGCTATTATTCAAGAACACCTCGATGATGCAGTTCAAAAAGGAGCAAAGGTACATTGTGGAGGAACAGTCGAAGAATTGGATGGCGGTTTTTGGTGTCGTCCGACTGTCCTGACGCAAGTGAATCATCAGATGAAGGTGATGGCGGAAGAAACCTTTGGTCCAATTATGCCGATTATGTCATTTTCTAACATTGAGGAGGCGATTTATCTAGCAAATGATAGTATTTATGGATTGAGTGGGGCGGTTTTTGCGGGGGAGGAATCAGAAGCGATCGCAATAGCCCAGCAAATCAACTGCGGGGCGATTAGCATCAACGATTGTGCGTTAACTGCACTGATTTACGAAGGCGAGAAAAACTCGTTTAAATATTCGGGAATGGGAGGTTCGCGCATGGGGGATGCTGGGATAAAACGATTTATGCGAAAAAAAGCCTTGTTAGTTAAAACTGAGTCTATACCCGATCCTTGGTGGTTTAAGATTGAATAAATTGAGGAACAAAGCTATGTCTATACGCGATGAAATGCCCGTACTCGTCCGACACGAAGGCGACTGGGTGGGGACGTATACGGTAATAGATAATCAGGGAAATATCCTTGATAAATACAACTCCCATTTAACTTGCCAATTTCCAGAAGATAGAGACTATCCCTATTACCAAACTAATCGGTATGAGTGGGCTGACGGTAAGCGGGAGGAATATCAATTTCCAGGAATGTACCGGGATAAAAAACTCTGGTTTGACACGGAACGTATAGATGGTTGCGCCTGGGAAGCGGACGATACTACCATTATCCTGCACTTCACCTATAAAAACATGCCCGAGATGTCTTTATATGAAATGATTTTGATTAGTCCCTGCAATAACTATCGCGCCCGCACTTGGCATTGGTTGAAGAACAATCAAATTTACCAACGTACTTTAATTCAAGAAGAACGGATGCGATAACACATTTTGAGTTGAGAAAATAAAATGATCAACCCAATTAAGCGTGCTTTCCTAGACACAGAAGATGGGCAAATTCATTACCGAATAGGCGGGGAGGGAGAGCCTTTGCTGCTATTGCATATGAACCCTCGCAGTAGTGACGAGTATCGAGAGTTGATGCCGATTTTGGCACAAAAGTACCGCGCGATCGCGATGGACTTATTGGGGCTGGGAGATTCCGACAAACCTTCAAGAATGTATTCAATGGAGGACTACGCAAAAACCGTCGTCTTACTCCTAGACTCATTAGGTCTACAAACAGTAAGCATCCTGGGAAACCATACAGGGGCTTATATCGCAGGAGAAGTAGCGGCAGCTTATCCCGATCGGGTTGAAAAAATTATATTATGTAACGTGGATAACTTTAGCGAAGAGACAAAAGCAGCTCTCGCCAAGAAATTTGAAGATTTCAAAATCAAAGCAGATGGCTCCCACCTGATGGAAAGATGGTCAGCTAGAGCAGAATATATAGGTTCTGCTGAGTTAAATCATCGTTGGGTTTTAGACGATTTGAAATGCTTTGGCTATCCTTTGTATGCACCTTGGGCGGTGATAAATTATATCGATGCTGTAGAAGAACGATTTCGTTTAATTAAGTGTCCTATCCTGATAATGTCGGGAACCGAAGACATAAAACAACTTGAACGACTAGGTTTATCCAAGGCAGATAATAGGCATTTTATTTCAACAGCAATTCCTCAGGCAAAAATGGTTGAAATTGAAGGCGGGACAATCTGCATGATGAATCAAATGCCTGAAGCAATAGCCAAAGTAGTAGGTGATTTCCTTGACGGAACAGGTAACTAACGATATGGCAAGAAAGCACATTGAGTTCATTCAATCAGCGGATGTCGTGCAAAAATCATGGGTTGTAGATGGCCTCACCGAAGGTGCCTTGACACGCATTCTGAGCTTCGATACTGAAACAAATGCCTCCACCGAACTGGTCGAGTGGACGCGAACCTGGGAAAGCGATTCTGGTTATTTCAACTGCAACGTGGAAATTTTTGTTATCAGTGGAGAAATGCGGATTGGGCAACTTCGTCTGGGACGCTACACTTATGGCTTCATTCCGGAAGGGGTTTGCATTGAACCGTGGATTGCCCAAGAAAAGACTACAGCTTTATGGATGCCTGACCGCCATCCCAGCTTTGTGCAATCATGGGACGATGCACCGGGAGCCAACAGACAACTCTACATCCCCTCCCTGAGTTCTGAGCTGATTCCCTGGTCTCAAACTCTAACCCCAGGTTTCCCGCCAGGAGCGATGAGAAAAACCTTGCGTAAGGAGCCTGAAGGCGGAAGAAGCACCTGGCTTCTGGGGTGTTTACCGCAGTTTGCCGAAACTTCTGCCGAGTATCATCCCATTCCAGAGGAGAACTTTGTCCTCCAAGGCAGTATCACAACACATGCAGGTCACATGACTCCAGGCTGCTATTTTTGGCGTCCACCACTGATTCCCCACGGTCCGACACACACAGAAACTGGATACTTTGCCCTAGTGCGTGGCGGCTATCCCCATGCTTGGTACCATGCCTGGGAACCCCCGTTTCACACCTACTATCCCTGGAACTGGAACAAATGAGTCAATATAACCTACCTCCTGTTTGGAATAGAGTGGGAAAACATGCTGTGTTTCCGGAAGCTAAGCATGACGAAATCGCTCGCTATAATTTTCTGGCTAATTTGAATCGTTACCTGGCAAGTGTTGTTTCTCCTGGGAATAAAATCGCCTATGAAAAGCGTGTTCGTCCGACCTTTGAACAAGAATACGGTCGCGACTTGGAAACGCGAAAAGAGGTGCATGAAGCCATGAAAAAAGACACTTACTATCAGACTTGGAGTGCTATGCGCCGATGTGCTATGGAAATGAGACAACAAGCAGGTCGTTCGTTGGTATTGC
This sequence comes from Microseira sp. BLCC-F43, assembly GCF_041929235.1. NCBI lineage: Bacteria > Bacillati > Cyanobacteriota > Cyanophyceae > Aerosakkonematales > Aerosakkonemataceae > Microseira > Microseira sp. BLCC-F43. The sequence continues at coordinate 26,358 of NZ_JBHFNP010000152.1, read as the reverse complement.
GTCAGGCAGATGAACTGGCAGAAAAAGCAAACCATCTGAATCAGGGCAAAGATACGCTTAAACTCAATCCGGAAGTGGAAATCCCCCATTATGTTCGAGTAGTGGATCATCACTGTATGCCAGGTAGTTATTACACGGAACTTATAGAGGGAGACGTAACAGCTGCGGCTAATTACGACTCCGGGCTATTTGTCACAACAACTGGCTTACTAGGGCGAATGAATGATGGAGGAGGTCTGGCGATCGCTCAGTGGCTGAAAACCGAGCATGTGGAATTTCAGCCCAAACGCATCCTTGATATCGGTTGCGGATTAGGTCACAACGTACTTCCCATAGCGCAAGCTTATCCCGATGCTGAAGTCATCGCCATTGATGTAGCTGCTCCTATGTTGAGATACGGACATGCTCGCGCTCAAGACTTAGGCGTCAACAACGTCACCTTTATCCAGATGGATGGTACGAATACCGGATTTGCAGATGAGTCATTCGATTGGATTCAAACCACCATGTTTTTGCACGAAACATCCGATAAAGCCCTCCACAAAATCGTAGAAGAAATTTATCGAATGCTGAAGCCCGGTGGTTTAAATCTTCATATCGAACAACCACAATACACCGAAGATATGGATCTGTACGAGCAATTCATCCGGGATTGGGATGCCTATTATAACAACGAACCCTTTTGGTCTAAGATGCACGACATAGATGTAAAAAAACTCATGCTCCAGGCTGGGTTTAAAGAAAATGCCTTCATCCAAATCGGCGTCAAAGCAGTAAATGACATCCCAGAAGGCCAACAAGCCGATCAAAAGGTAGAAGATTACGGTCGTTCGCCTGTTTGGAATGTATTTGGTGCCTGGAAATACTAATGTTTTCAACCTCAAAGTAAGTAACTATGCAAGAGATTAATGACTTGATTTTAGCGAATAGTAAGAGTAAAGGAAAACGTCCATATTTCTTTGAAGATCCCGCTGTTGAACGGGTACTCAATATTACTATGGCTGTAGCTATGGAACATGCCGTTACTCGCGAACGCTTGGATACTATAGAGCGCCTCCTAGAAGCCAAAGGAATACTGAGTAAATCTGAAATTGATGCCTACGAACCCGACAAAACAGCGGCTCTGGAACGCCAACGCTGGCAGGCAGAATATATTGCTCGCATCCTGCGGATTGTCCAACAAGAACTAGAGGCTTTAGAACATCCGGAAAACAATCGAGATCTGGAAGCGATCGCAGAAGAACTGGGACTTGAGTATTAAAATGACAACTGCAATCGAGCAAATTAATAGCTTTTATCGTGCTATCATGCACAAAGAATTGGAGCGTATTTGCCAGAGTTACGTTCCTAGAGAAGATACTTACGTTTTTGTGGAAGGGCCTCGCTACTCTACTATTGGCTATACCCATATTTCCAAGGGTTGGCGAGATTTTTGCAATTCTGGACTAACCTTGGAAAAAATTGAGTGGGTAGAAGGGCCGTTTACCGAAGCGGCTGGTGATTTCGCTTGGGTAGCAGGAATAATACTGCTAACAGTAGGTGTAAACGGTCAACTTCTGCAACAAACTTTTCGGGCTACTTATGTACTTGAGAAAAATCAAGCAGGTAGCTGGCAAATTCGGCACGAACATGTTTCGGCGCCGCTAAATGACCCTTATGGCATTGGAGATTGGTTGAAAAAAAATGATTCTTAACTTGCCTCGCAATGGAGAGAAATTTTTAATCTCAGGCTGATGCAAAGAAAAGAGGCTCTGCCTCTAGATTCTCGTTCCCAGGCTCCAGCCTGGGAACGAGGTCGAGGAGGCAGAGCCTCCGGTTTTGCAACTAGAGGCTCTGCCTCTAGATTCTCGTTCCCAGGCTCCAGCCTGGGAACGAGGTCGAGGAGGCAGAGCCTCCGGTTTTATTTCAAGGCATTTATGCAAGAGGTCTATTGCAATTGTCTCAATTTAATTGGTGCGATCGCTTCAAATACCGCCCCAAAGGTGAACCCAATACCTGCCCGCGATCGTAAATCAAATTCCCGCGTAAAATTGAGTTCGGTAAGGCTAGAATTTAAGCTAGAATGAGGAAGTACGTTGTGGAAAGTTCGCTATTGTGAGATGGCTATGAACATTACTCTCAAACCCGAACAAGAAATTGTTGTACAAAATTTGCTAACTCAGGGAGAGTTCCAAACAGTCGATGAGGTGATTTCCGCAGCGTTAGCCTTGTTAGAAACTGAGCAACTAGCTTACCAAGCTTGGTTAGCTGATACTCGCGCCAAAGTGGAAGAGGGAATCGCCGCTTTGGAACGGGGTGAAGTCGTCGATGGGGAAACGTTTATGAATCAGTTGCGAGCTAAATTACAAAAAGCAAGAGAGGCGCAGTAGTTGTGCGGTATGTAATTTCGCTGCCTGCATCGCGAGATTTGCAAGCGATCGCAGATTATTTTGCTCAAGTTAATATTGCAGCAGGTGAGCGGTTTTTGGATGAATTCGAGCGGCGATGTCAGCAGATTGTCTCTTTTCCCAATTCCGGTCGTAGTTACAGTGAGTTAAGGGCTAACTTGCGGGGTTTGCCGTTGGAGGGTTACATCATCCTGTATCAAGTCATAACCGATCGGGTTGAAATTGTCCGAGTGGTTCATGGGAAACGGGATTTGCGATCGCTCTTCACCAACTCATAGAAATTGTGTCAATTTAATTGGTGCGATCGCTTCAAATACCGCCCCAAAGGTGACCCCAATACCTGCCCCCGGTCATAAATCAAATTCCCGCGTAAAAATGTGTTCTTAACCCTTCCCGTTAACTCCATCCCCTCAAAGGGGGTATAACCTTGTTGTGACTCTGATTCAGCAGCACGAACAACAAACGTTTCATTTGGATCTACTAGCACCAAATCGGCATCATACCCAATAGCAATATCGCCCTTTTCAAACAAACCAAATCGTTGTGCCGGATTCCAACACAATAACTTTGCCATTTGGTTATATGACATACCCCGCTTGCTACCTTCGCTGACAATTCCTGATAGCAAATATTCCGTACCACCAAAGCCAGATTTAGCCAACCAAATGTTTTCCGGCTCTTTGAAGCTGGCTTTTTGCTCTGCCGAACAACAGGCATGATCGCTCACAATCCAATCAACTTGATTTTGCAATACGGCATTCCATAAATATTCCACATCTGCACGCGGGCGAATCGGCGGATTGACTTTTGCCCATTTACCCGTGGGGGCATCTACATCTAACAACAAATGACCCACTGTAACTTCTCGCTTAAAGTTAATGTGGGGAAAAGTTGCTTGCATCATCAAAGCTGCTTCCACAGCTTTACGAGAACTTAGATGCAGCAAATTGATGTTGACACAATTAGTTTCGTGAGCCAGATAAGATGCAATGCAAATAGCTAAACCTTCTGAATGGGGAGGACGGGCAGCGCTATAAGCATTGAGTCCAGTCAGGCTAGAATCTTGTTGCACAATTTTAGTATAAGCATTGAGAATATCAGCCACTTCACAGTGCAAACTGAGGCTGATCGATTCTTGCATCGCGGGGTAACGTTCCCTTAATTTAGACAAACTCCGCATGATAAATTCAAAGTGAGCGAAGTCGTAACGGTCTTCCTTATTAATCATTAAAAATAGATTCTGTTGCTCGGAAAGACCGTGAAGGCCATAACCTCCATAAAACATAAAAATTTTGAACGAAGCGACCCCATGCTGCTCAAACAACCACTGCATTTCTTCGATATGCTGAGGGCTAATCGGCGCTATATGATAGCCATAATCAACAAAAAAATTGCCATCTGATAAAGCCAGCACTTCAGGGAAAAAATCTTTGTAAGAACCACCTTTATTCAGGTAATACTGACCCGTGCGGATATAGTTCAAGCTGGTGGTCACTCCCCCCATTGCCGCTGCTTTGCTTTCGGTGACAGCATCTTGGTCGAGGGGTTGATAGATGCCGATGTGCATGTGGGCATCAACCACCCCTGGAAAACCGAGTAGGTTTTGAGCGTCAAACACCTCTAGTGCCTGTTCTGGGCTGATTTCCGGTGAAATTTGGCTGAATTTACCATCTTTTATTCCCAGATCCAGGCGATCCACCGATGATTGATTGGGACGAACTACGCGGACGTTTTTGATCAGTCTATCCAGAACTATAGTTTCAGACACAGGTGTAAAATCAAGCTTCTAGAATGGAATTATACCGGGTTCTATGCGATCGCATTCAGGAGAAAAGACAATGGAAACTTTTAACGAGTATCATTTAGACCCAAAGCAGTTCCCTTTTCTGAACACCCTGCAAGAGAACTGGGAAGCGATTCGAGATGAATTCACCAACTTTAGGCAGAAAGCTTCTCAGGAAGAGTTGCAGTTTACCTTTGACGTGATGGGGCCTAAAAGTCAAACGATTAAGACCAAAGGTAAGTCGAAGTATAGCGCTTTTGGGGTGCTATTTCAAGGACTGTTTATTGAACAATATATTCAAGTGCATCAAATTCAATATCCTCAGTATGAGTTACAGGATGTACCCGAAAAAGCACGGGAATTAAGAGAAAGATACTTTCCCAATTTAACTAAGGCGATAGAAGCAACAAATTCGCTGAATGACAACATTCTCAGAAATGTCTATTTTGGGACATTTCTTCCAGGGCTGGATGTTAAACTGCATGTGAATTATAACCCGCACATGAATCGCGGTTATTTAGGGTTAATTGTACCAGAAGGAGATGTGGCGATGAAAATCTGCCATGACAAGCTTTATTGGCATGAAGGCGAATTTATGATTTTAGATCACAGCTATCCCCACTGTCCGCATAATTACACCGATTACGAAAGGACTGTTTTGGTTGTAGATTTCTTTAAACCTGAGAATTCTAGAGAAGAATCGCTCCAGTTTGAACGGGAATTAGTCAGTCAGCGGATGGAAGAAAATCCTTACAGTTTAGGTGTTTTTGGGAAGAATGATAAAGCTACAACTGAAGACTTTATTAAGTATAATTTAAGTCATCAGTTGGAATGGGATAAAGCTTTGTAAGCTTAATAGGATAGTTGGATATTATACCAAATCCGCTTCCATGACCCTCCTTTTAAATGAACCGCCAAGACGCGCCTGTTCGCCAAGAAGAAAGAAGATTATAGGGGTTGTCGAACCGGATTTGATATTAGAAGATAATGACGATATGTGTTGTGCCAGAAACATGCAATATCAACGATCCTGGTAGGGGCACGGCATAAATCAGCTTTGCCGTTAACGAGAAGGTTTTCTCTCGCCGTGCCCCTACAATCGATATTAATCGAAAAGATGCCACCGAATGCAGATGCCTGTCATGGTTTTTGTTCAAAAAAACTTTTGATACGTTACTCCATCGAGAGTATCTTCGTAATAACGCGGCATGATGTAGGCAAATTGATAACCAGCGGCTTCATAGAAGCTTCTTCCTTTAGCATTTAAAACGGGTGTATCAACATAAATGCCTCGTGCCTTTTTGAGTCGTGCAAAAGCTTCTGCTTTGTCTACCAATGCTGAGGCTATACCTTGTCTTTGATAGGTTGGATCGACTGCCAATCCTTGAATTTGAGCAAGTTGATTCCAAATATGGAATTGCACGTAAATGAATGCGATCGCTATATCGTTGTGAATAGCAATGTATACGCCATAGATATCGGAATTCTGCGAAAAAACATCAGCGTTGTGTTCGCTAGCAGTAATGTATTGCTCTGCCCAGCCTATATGTTCGAGAATTCTACGAATTGCAGGGCGATGTGAGTTTGAGTAATCGACAATTGAAACTCTACTTTTCATGGCGTTGCTCGTTTGAGCTAGAGGCTGAGCCTCTATTTTCTCATTCCCAGGCTCAGCCTGGGAATGAGGGGAGCGTCTGGTTTTGCGATCGCAATGCCCCCATCGAACAGGATAATAAAAGCTGATAGCTGAAACTTAACAACCGCAATGAAGCAAGACACGATGGCAGTCGCCCAGCAGGGATTCGAGTACTTTACTCACGGCTTGGCGACGGGGGAGTGGGACTCGTTTTTAGATATGCTCACCGATGATTTTACTTTTTGGTTTCCCGTCGGTTCTTTCCACGGCTTAAATGAGGGGAAAGAAAGAGCAAGGGCATTTTTTGAGTATGTGAGTGAACTCTTCAGCCCAGGCATTACAATTACCTCGATAGAGCGAGTTACTAGCAGCGATACGACGGTTGTTTTTGAGTTTCGGGATGAGGGTAAAATGCGGGGTGAACCTTATAAAAATAGAATTGCGGTTTCGTTTGATATTCGAGGCGATAAGATTTGCGGATATCGGGAATATTTGGGCAGCGATGGGAAGTCGAATTAGGTAATGGGTAATGGGTAATGGGTAATAGTCAGAGTTTGCAGCCCTGAAATAAATTTCAGGCTGAAAGCTAAAACCTGTTAAAACAGGTTGAAGTTTCAGTTTCTATATGTAGATATGTAGGGTGCGTTAGCGATCGCATAACGCACCATTCACCATATTTAGTGTCAAACCCAAATTTTTCTAATGCTGCTATGGCATATTCAAAATTAATTTTTAACCCAGAAAGAGAGGAGATTGTGAGATGGAGAAACTAAATTACCCAGAAGTGGTACAAACAATTCTGAAAAATCATGTAAAAAATCGTCCAAATAGTCAGACAGAAGTGCAACTAATATTTGATACAGAGCGCGAGCGCTATCAAGTTCTTAATATTGGTTGGCAAGATTTAACCAGAGTATTTGGTTGTATCATTTACGTGGAAATTAAAGATGGCAAAATTTGGATATAACGGGATGGTACAGAAATCGGAGTTGCTAATGAATTAGTAGAAGCTGGTGTTCCGCGCACAAGATATAGTTTTGGCATTTAAGGCTCCCTATAAACGGAAATTTACTGAGTTTGCTGTTGGTTAAAGTTTCTATATGTAGGGTGCGTTAGCGCTAGCGTAACGCACCATTACGCGATATTTAGTGTCTTTGCGTCAGTTCTGAACCTGTCAAAACAGGTTGAATTTTTAGTCAGCTTTAACTGATATAATGTCCGTTGAATTGCCCGTAATAAAAAAACCTCACCCTCTTGTTGCGTAGGGACACGGCATCATAGATTTCTCGGACAAACAGATAACTTTGATTTTGCCGTGTCCCGGCTGCTAATTATGGGTAATCAACCCGACATCATATGACTTAAGCTTTGAGTGCGAAATTTATTTCAGCGCTATGATGCGAAATATAGCGAGGCGGTGCGTTACGCTAGCGCTAACGCACCCTACAGGTAAAGGCTTTTGAGATTTAATCAATTCTTTCAATCTGCAATCAGCAATCTACAATCTAAAATTCTTTCACTCCTGTTTGCACTCGCCAAAGACTGGCATAAATTCCGCCTCGTTCCAATAATTCCTCGTGTCGTCCTCGTTCTACGATGCTACCTTGTTCCATGACGTAGATACAATCGGCGTTACGCACGGTGGAGAGGCGGTGCGCGATCGCTATCGTCGTCCTCTCTATCGTAATCCGTTCGAGCGATCGCTGAATCGCCGCTTCGGTTTCGTTATCCACCGCCGATGTCGCTTCATCTAATATGAGAATCGGCGGATTTTTTAACACCGCACGCGCAATAGCAATTCGCTGTCTTTGTCCTCCGGATAATTTCTGCCCTCGTTCGCCTACAATTGTGTCGTATCCTTGCGGCAATTGCATAATAAAATCGTGGGCTTCGGCAATTTTTGCAGCTTCGATTATTTCTGCTAAACTTGCCTCAAAACTGCCGTAAGCAATATTTTCTGCAACTGTTCCGTGGAATAAGAATACATCTTGACTGACTAAACCAATCGATCGCCGCAAATCTGGCAATTTCAAATCTTGCAAGTTAATACCGTCGAGAGTAATCGTTCCCGATTGAATTTCGTACAGTCTTAGTAACAATTTTACCACAGTACTTTTACCCGATCCAGTGGAACCAACGATCGCGATCGTTTTTCCCGCCGGTACGTATAATGTCAGGTTTTTAATGACTGGAAATCCCTCGCGGTAAGCAAAGGTGACGTTGTTTAATTGTACTTCGCCCTGTACTTGCTGAACGGGTAAAGAAATATGTCCGGAATGAATCGCGATGGGTGTATATAAAAGATGCATGACGCGGTTAGTAGATGCCATTGCCCGTTGATATTGATCCAGGGTTTGACCTAATCTGGTTAAAGGCCAAAGTAAGCGCTGAGTTATGAAGACTAAAACGCTGTAATTGCCGACGGATAATCTACCTGCGATCGCTTCTCGCCCCCCAATCAATAAAGTTGCGGTAAACCCGAATAAAATCAGGAAGCGGATTAAAGGAATGAACGCGGCAGAGAGAGCGATCGCTCTTCGATTACTCTTCTTATATGCCTCGCTTTCTCTCTCAATTCGCCTCGCTTCATATTCCTCAGTTGTGAAACTTTTAATTGTGGTAATTCCGCTCAAGTTATTTGATAGTTGTCCGTTGAGCAAACTGACCTTTTCCCGCACATCTGCATAGCGGGGAGCGAGGAATTTTTGGAATGTGATCGCACCCCACAAAATAAACGGCATCGGCAGCATCGCCCACCAAGCCAAGCTAGGAGATAAAATAAAGAAACCCCCGCCAATAATTATTACCGTTGTAATAACTTGTATAACTTCATTCGCTCCCCCATCTAAAAACCGTTCCAATTGATTGATATCGTCATTTAAGATAGACAGCAACCCGCCCGTACTGCGGTCTTCAAAATAAGCCAATTCCAAATTTTGAATATGCGTATAAGCATCCAAGCGCAAATCGTGCTGAATCCGCTGGGCGAGATTGCGCCAAAGCCAATTATAGGCATACTCAAACGCAGATTCCAGACTCCAAATCAGCGCGGAAATGATGGATAAAACCACAAGTTGTCCAAATAAATCTTTGATGCCTATTTGAGCAATCAAAGAATTTTGTTTTTGCACCACCACATCCACCGCAGCACCGATGATAGCGGGAGGTGCGAGGTCGAATATTTTATTCAGGATGGAGCAAATTGTTGCCAGCCAAATTTGCCCGCGATATTTGCGACCATAAGTTAGCAGTCGCTGGAGGGGATGAACTTTATAAGGCATAAGACAGAGGAAAGGTGACCAGAGGAGCAATTAGCAATTACCAATTACCAATTAGCAATTACCAATTACCAACTATACAGGAATTACATCATGAAAGCGTCTGTAATCAACATAGCGCTTTCCTTCAGGAGTTTTGCCCAAAATATCCACAAAACGCATATTCCACAAAATCTCCTCTGCTACATAAGAGTAACGCGCGTGAATCGTTTGCGAAACCGTTTCGTCGAGTCCAGTCAGGGTGACGATTAGCTCAACTTCTTGCTCCGCCAGGGATTCTGCTGTACATCCATATAAAGGACTTTTCCGATCGATCGGATGCATTGCCGTCCAACTTAGTGCGAAAATTGGCGTCCCGTTGCGAATTAATTCCAGGTCGTGCAAGCGACGCATAAATTCCCCCTCGTCGGTCAACTCGTTGCGTGCCAAAGTTAGCCGTATTTGCGCTTCTAAAATCGAATTGCGGCGTCGGTTAGCTGCGCGTAACATCAAGGTTGGCACTTGATTTCGGGTGGCAATTACTGCTACATCGCTAAACATTACTTTTGCTGTGGGTGTGGAAAAGCGCGCGAATGCCAATCCAGTCACCATTGCTACTCCCAATAAACCCACAAGCGCTTCTAAAGCAACGATCGCATTCGCATAAGGCGTTTGCGGATACATCGCACCGTAACCAATCGTCGCCATTGTTTGGACGCTGAAGAAAAAGGCATCCAAAAAAGACCCAGGTCGCGCGTTATGAATGCTACCTTCCTCTAGCAAGTACGCAAAAGCAAATAAAGCGTTAGATGCCAGATACAGCAGACTAATTAAACCAAAGAATTGAAGCCACTTTAGTGCGAGTAGCCAATGATACAGATCGCTTTTCAAAGAGTGAGACGAACCTTTACGGAGGATATCAGTTTGTCCATCCCGGCGGACAAAGCGCGAGCGCGCGGGGGAATCTTGCCTTTTGCCCATAGTCACAAGTCATTAGCTATCTTTATAATTCCATAAAACTTCGCCAAAAAAGTCGGAAAAGTCGAAAAAGTCGAAAAAGTCGGAAAAGTCGGAAAAGTCGCGAAATTTTAGGCAATACTTCTCACGAACTGCGAACGCTACTCAACGGTATGATTGGCATTGCCCCTAGATCGAGCTGATGAAAATCCCTGGCAAAAGATGCTGCACAAGCTAATTGGAAATGCGATTAAGTTTACCGACAGCGTGTTTGTAGAAGGGTCGGCAGAGGTAATAATATCATGTCCGGTGAAACACCCATAGTTAGGAATGACTTGGGAGAAGGGTGACACGGTGACGGGTCGAAATTTTTATTCAGGGTAATTAGGCGGACATCATATAAATAATAATTCAGAACAATTACCAATTACCAATTCCCAATTACCAATTCCCAAACAAAGCATCCCCTTCACTGTTTGAGCGGAATTTGAATCGCAAACTCTGCTCCCTGTCCGGGTGAAGAAATACACTGCAACGATCCGCCGTGCCGTTCGGTGATAATTTGGTAGCTAATTGATAGACCCATCCCCGTGCCTTTACCAACTGGTTTGGTAGTAAAAAACGGATCGAATAAGCGCTGTCTAACTGTTTCCGTCATTCCCGGTCCGTTGTCGGCAATTTGAATTATCACCTGGTTAGGTTGTATCAATTGAGTGCGAATGCGAATTGTGGGAATGGGCGATTGGTCTTCTTTCCTATGCCCGATGACTCGTGACTTATGACCCTCTTCCAGCGCATCAATTGCATTGCACAAAATATTCATAAATACTTGATTGAGTTGTCCGGCGTAGCACTCGACCAAAGGTAAATTGCCATAGTCTTTACTTACCTCAATCTCAGGGCAATCTGGTTTGGCTTTGAGGCGATTTTGCAGAATCGTCAGCGTGCTATCGATGCCATCGTGAATATTAACCTGTTTGATCTGTGCTTCATCCATGCGGGAGAAGGTACGCAGGGAAAGAACAATTTGCTGAATGCGTTCTGCACCCACTTTCATTGAGGTGAGGAGTTTGGGTAAGTCTTCTAACATAAATTCCAAGTCGATTGCTTCTGCTTGCGCTTGGATTTCGGCAACTGGTTGAGGATAGTGTTTTTGATAAAGCTGAATTAGTTGGAGTAAGTCTTGAGTATATGTGTCGGCATGGGTGATGTTGCAGAAGATAAAACTGACGGGGTTATTAATTTCGTGAGCAACGCCAGCTACCAGTTGACCGAGAGAAGACATTTTTTCACTTTGGATTAGCTGGGATTGAGTCCGTTGGAGTTCCCGCAGGGTTTGTTCCAGGTTTTGGGTTTGCTGTCTGAGTTGCGCTTCCGATGCTTGCAATGCCAATTCCGCTTGCTTGCGTTTGATCCCAATCGCAATTTCATTGGCAACTAATGAAATTGCCTCTAAAACGGACTCCGACAGGGGATGGCGCGCAAACATGGCAATTACACCGACAAGCGCATCTTCCACCAACAGCGGATATCCGGCAAACGCCACCATTCCTTCTCGTTTCGCCCATTCTTTATTGCTGATGCGGGAATCTTCCAGTACAGAATTGGTGAGGTGGGGTTGCTTTTCTGCTGCTATGAGGCCAATTTTGTACATTCCTACTGGAACGCGGCGATGGGGGCCGTCAATGTGCGTATACATGCCCGCACTCGCCTGCAATTCCAGCACATTTTCGGCTTGATTAAGCGTCCAGATGCGCGCAAAAGCAGCATCGAAACGCTCAACAATTGCCTCAGTGCATTCCTGTAGCATATCCTGTAGCTGCTCGCTGCGAGCCAGAATCCCATCAACTTCTGCCCGAAAAGACAACAACCCCGCTTGTGCTTTTAACGCTTCCTCCGCTAGCTTGCGATCGCTAATATCTCGCGCAATTCCTACCACTCCCATCACCGTTCCGTCTTCGTTGCGCCAGGGATTCTTGGTTGTCAGCAGCGTGCGTTGGATACCATTCCTATCGACGATCGTTTCTTCGATCATTTCTCCTACCCCCGAAGAGATGATGCGACGGTCAACTTGCATCAAGGAATCAGCCACATGGGGGGGAAAGAGTTCCTCAGTGGTTTTACCGAGCGCCTCTGCCTCAGATTTACCCAAGAGTTCGAGCGTGGTGGAATTCAACAGTATGTGCCGACTTTGCAAGTCTTTCACAAAGATGGCATCGGTTGTGCTTTCCATCACGCTTCGCAACAGGGCATTGCTTTGGGCGAGGGCAGCTGCCGCCGCAATGGGCGAACTAATATCCCGCAAAATCGCCGTGTAGATAGTTTCGTCCCCAATTTGCAGATGGGAAATTGACGCTTCTGCCGGAAACTCCCTACCATCTTTGCGGCGACCGAAAATCTCGCTTCGTTCTGCCATTGGGCGCGATTGAGTAAAATTACTCACATGCTTTTCATGGGCTGCTGCAAACCGCTGCGGTAGGAGCAGACTGAGGGGTTGCCCCAAAACCTCAGCCGCCGTGTAGCCGAAAATCTTCTCTGCTTCCTGGTTAAACAAGGTAATGCGCTGGCTGGAATTTACCGAAATAATCGCATCCTTGGCGATTTCTACAATGCCTGCAAACCTTGCTTGCGATACCCGCAAAGCTTCCTCTGCCTGCTTGCGGGCGGTAATGTGCGAGATCGTGCCGATTAGCGCTAAAATCCTGCCAGATTCATCGCGAATCCCATTGAATCGCGCCCAAGCCTGGAAACGCCGACCTTTGCACGACTGCATTTCCACTTCGCTCGCCCAAGATTCCCCTTTGATCATAGTTTGCCGCATCTCGTCAGCAATTTCTCGATTAACGAACCTTGCCGGAATTCCCCCAGCGGCGTGAAACTCCTCTGGGCGATCGCACTCAAACAGGCTGCCAAAGGCTGAATTTTGGTATAAATGCTTACCTGTACCATCGGCAAAGCCAATCGCATCGCTGGAACTTTCCACAGCATACTTGTACAGTTTCAGGGTTTCATCTGCCTGCAAGCATTGGCACTCGGTTAACTGCTGCTGGGTTTGTGTTAATTCTCGTTCTAGTTCAGCGACACGCTGGCGGAGAGCGGTTATATCTTGGCGCCGCGATTTGGCCTGTGGCATAGTTAATTCTTTTCCTTTAGTTGCACTTATTACAGCGAGATGTACTACTTTTTCGGAAAATGTCTCAGTTTTTGCGTTCCTAGTAATCACTCCCTGTGACGTAATTTACTACGCCCCAGCCATAGAATTCCCAAGTTAGGACTGAAATTAACCGTATTTTATATGACGAGGACTGACGCACGACGATCCCAGAAACCGGGTTTCTTGTTTCTGCGTAGATAGAAACCCGGTTTCTTTGCGTCAGTCCCGATCGCAATACATTAAGCCAGGGCGATCGCGCTGCAACTATCGCTGTTGAATACTTGGTTTCATAATATACAAGTTTGGTTCGGAGTAATTTAAGCTCGATCGAGGGGGAGTACGATGGCAAACTCAGTCCCCTCTCCCAACACTGACTCGCAAGTTAAACTACCGCCGTGGGTTTCTTCCACAATTTGACGGCTAATTGATAACCCTAACCCAGTACCTTTTCCAACTCCTTTCGTAGTGAATAAGTGGTCAAAGATGCGCGACTTAACTTCCTCGGTCATCCCCAAACCATTGTCTTTAATCTTAATCACGACACTTTGGTTATCTTCAGGAATTTCTGTTTTGATTGTAATCATATTAGGATGCTGTTCAATTGCCGCATAACTGCGTCCCTGATTCGATTCTTCAAGCGCGTCTATTGCATTCGATATAATATTCATAAACACCTGATTCAGTTGTCCAAAATAGCATTTGATTGAGGGGATTTTCCCATATTCCTTGATAACTTGAATGGCGGGACGGGTTTCCTTTGCTTTCAGGCGATATTGCAAAATCATCAACGTGGTATCGAGTCCTTCGTGGAGATTGGCTGAGACTTTAGAGGTGCTATCGGCGCGGGAGAAAGTACGGAGAGAGGTGCTGATATTGCGTATGCGATCGCACCCTACTTTCATCGAAGAAAGCATCTTCGGTAAATCTGACAAAGCATACTCTAAATCGATATCAAGAGCATCCCGTTCAATTTCCTCACCCGGATTGGCAAATTTTTCTTGATAGAGTCGCAAGTGATTGATTAAATCTTCAACCGTTGCCGTTGCTTCGTTAATATTGCCTGAAATAAAGCCAACCGGGTTATTAATTTCATGAGCAACTCCCGCAACTAAATTACCCAGGGCAGACATTTTTTCACTTTGAATCATTTGCAGTTGCGTTTGTTGGAGTTGTTGCAGGGATGCTTCTAACTGCTGGGCATAATCTTGGGATTTTTGATAGAGGCGGGCATTTTCTAGAGAGATAGCAGCTTGGGTGCAAAGAAGGTTGAGGATCGAGATGCGATCGCTCGTAAATGCCCCCGCTATCAAATTATTTTCCAAGTAAAGAATCCCGATTAACTTGCCGCGATTCACAATCGGACTACATAACAGACTTTTAGGTTGCCGCTGGATAATGTAAGGGTCAGAGGCGAACCTGTTAAGAGTCGTAACATCGCTTGTCACCAGGGTTTTTTGCGTGCGCCAAACATAATTAATAACTGTTACTGGAACAACAGAGCTAGACTCAACTGGGATAGATTGCAGTACATTAGCCTGAGTACTGCGACTGGTTTTAGTCGCTTCTATTACCAAGTTGCCATCCTTGGGCAAAATTAAACAGCCATTTTCCGCCCCGGCATTTTCAATTAACACCTGCATCAAAGTTGAAAGCAACTGCTCTAAAACAATTTCCTCAGACAAAGTTTGAGCAGCTTTCATCACCGTTGTCAAGTCCAAAAGTGCCGAAACACCCGCACTGGTGGAAGTGAAAGTTTCAGACGTGATACTATTCGCTGTACTGGGATTGGGGCTAATTTTTTCCCGCAACAGGATGGGGGCGAGTAAGTCAGGATAGCGTTGTTCTAAATCTTCAACTTTGGCTTTTGCACCCCAGCGAGCATAGCAGTAGTAAGCATCAATCGCGTAGGTTTGGGCGATTTTGTCTTTGCCCCATTCTAGGTAGAATTTAGCAGCCAGTTCGTTAGCTAAAGCTTCTTCATTGATGTATTCGTTTATGCGCGCTTCTTTAATCGCGCGATCGTACATTTCCATCGCTTCTATTTTTTCACCCAGCACCCGATGCCGTTCTGCCTCTACTAGATAAAATTTATGTAGGTGATTCATCGGAGCATGATCTGCCCATTTCTGCAACTTTGCTTGGTTATCAGCCACTTGTTTGAGCAAACTATCTTGCTCAGATTGGTTTTCGGGGTACAACGCCAAGGCTGTGAGCGAATCATAAAAATGAAAGATAGGCACGGTGATATACCCTATGCCTCCCGCCAAATATTGTCTGGCTTTAGCCGCAGCTTCTGCTAACGCTTGCCTCCCCTGGCAAAACAAGTAGCAGAGTATGAGTTTATGAACATAGAAGCAATAAAGTCCAGTCATGTCATTTGCTTCAAGGAAAACAGATACTAATCCCTCTTCGTTGAAAGCTTCACCCAATAAAACACAAGAATTATCAGTTTTTCCTAGTAACTTCAGAACGGCTTGTCTGTAAATTTGGCAATAGTTTAAGGTAGTTACTTGCTTGAAGTTTACTAAAACTTGAGTGTAAGCCTTCATTTGTTGTTCTAAACATCCCAGTTCCTGACCGCTTAAATAGGAATACTGACAGAAATCATTGGCGGAGTAGCCAACAAACTCCAAGTCTCCTGTTTCCAATCCTGCTTGATAGCTTTCTTGTAAAAAATGCAAGGTGTCCCTTAGATGATATTTGCCCGGAACAACAAAGAGTCCCACAATTAAAATTGTCCGCGCTTTAATTTCATTAGCATCAATTTTTTTCAGCAAACCTAAAGCTAACCTGCCTACCATATCCGCTGCTTCAATATCTTGTTGTATGCCGTTTAAAAGGAGACCGTAACTCGCATAAAAAAAGGCAGAATACGGTGCATTACCATACTGAATAGATGATTTGATCTGCGACAAAATCATCAGTGGATAAAGTTTAGGCTCTGCTATATAGATTGCTGGAACCACACTTGATACGATCCGCATAACTGCCAATTTTTCAGGCGAGGTCATCAACGACAGGTAGATCAATTCATCAACATTTTTCCCAGCTATTAGTGTAGAGGTTTCTTGCAGTGCTTGCTGAATATCGTTCTGGGTTGGCTCATCTGGGAAACTTATACCAAACTGGAATAGAAACTTTTGTGCGATCGCGATCGCTTGCAAAAGTTTGTTCTGCGATGTATACGCTTGGATTTTGATCTCATAGACTCTGATTTGATCGAGCTGCGTTTTGGTTTGGTGCAGCACTGTTTCAACCAATTGTTCCATCTGCTCAAATAAACCACAAAGGTAGGTAACCTCTGTCGCTAACTCATACAGTGCCAGCGTCAACTCATAGTGACTTTGCCAGCTATCTGTCCTCAGCAACCCGATTCCTACATTTGCATACTCCAACGCAGCAACATAAGCAGTTGCAGCCTTAGCTTTTCCTCCAGCTAACAGGTTTAGCTCAGCTAGTTCATCCCGCTCAGCTTGCTCGGTGATTAACTCTACCCCCATATTCAACTGGTTGACAATCTCAAAAATCTTTTCTTCCCGTTCCTCTTTTAGAATATTTTTCAACAGCAGTTGACCAATCTTGAGGTGAGTTGCCTGTTTTTTATCTTGAACAATTAGAGAATAAGCCGCTTGTTGCACGCGATCGTGCAAGAATTTATAACTGGGTAATTGGTAATCGGTAATGGGTAATTGACTAGATGCTTCTCCCTCGCCATCTTGAAAGAATTTGTAAATTTCGCTAACGGGAATAATTAAACCTTCTTGCAAAGCTTTCCACAAATCAGCCGCCGTCTCGATTTGGGATTTCTCATGCACAATCGAGAGCGTACCTAAGTCAAATTGGTTGCCAATACAAGCGGCGAGTTTCAACACTTCTTGAGTGACTTCCGGCAACTTCTGTAACTGAAGTGCCATGAACTCAACCACATCATCATTCAGAGATAATTCGCGGACTTTGGCAAGATCGCACTGCCAATAACCAGCATCAAAATTAAAGGTAATAAAACCATCTTCCGGCAATAATTTGATAAATTGCGTCGCAAAGAAAGGGTTACCTTTTGTTTTCAAATCAACCATTTCCGTTAACGGTAATGCAAGTTATGACGAACAACTAAGGGTGTCAGCAATCAGGTGATTTAAGTCAGTTTGGTTGAGGGGTGCTAAATTAATGGTATTGATGGTAACATCAGCTTTGTGAATTTCTCCCAAGGTCAAAATCAGCGGATGGGCTGGCGAAACTTCATTATCTCGATACGCACCAATTAATAACAAATAGCGAGTATCGGTTTCGCTCATTAATAATTGCATCAATTTCAAAGATGCTGAGTCTGCCCATTGCAAGTCATCCAGGAAAATGACTAGGGGATGCCCTTTTGTCGTAAAAACTTGGATGAATTTCTGAAACAGCAAATTAAAGCGATTTTGCGCCGAAGTTCCAGAAAGTTCTCCAACGGGTGGTTGCTTGCCAATAATGCGTTCCAGTTCGGGAATGACTTCAATAATAACTTGACCTTGGTCGCCCAAGGCTGACAGGATTTTGGTTTTCCAATGTTGAATTTGTGCGTCACTTTCTGTCAGCAGTTGTCCCATCAAATCTCGGAATGCTTGCACGAATGCACTAAAGGGAATGTTGCGCTGAAATTGGTCGAATTTCCCCTTGATAAAATAACCCCGTTGCCGTACAATTGGTTTGTGGACTTCGTTGACGACAGCGGTTTTACCAATCCCAGAAAAACCCGCTACTAACATCAATTCTGTTGCACCGGAACTGACCCGTTCAAATGCAGTTAGTAACGTTTCAACCTCGGTTTGACGACCGTAGAGTTTTTCGGGAATGAGGAAGCGATCGCACAGATCCCGCTTCGCTAATTCAAACCCTTCAATCTTGCCAGTTTCTTTCAGTTGAGCGAGGCAAGTTTGCAGATCGTGCTTTAACCCTAAAGCACTCTGATAGCGGTCTTCCGCATTTTTCGCCATCAATTTCTTGACGATCTCAGAAAGAACTGACGGAATATCGGCATTGAGACTATGAACGGATGGGGGAAGCTTGGCAATGTGACAGTGAACCAATTCCATCGCATCTTCCGAACTAAAAGGCAACTGTCCGGTAAGCAATTCAAAGCAAGTGACACCCAAAGAATAGAAATCGCTGCGGTAGTCAATTCCCCGATTCATCCTTCCCGTTTGTTCCGGAGACAGGTAAGCAAGAGTCCCTTCCAACACATTGGGAGATGTGAGAGTTTGGGTTTCTCTTGGCAATAAGGAAGCGATGCTGAAGTCGATGAGTTTGACTTCTTTGGTATTGGGATTAATTAGAATGTTCGCAGGTTTAATATCTTTGTGAATGACTCGGTGGCGAATCAGCAAGTCTAAAGTGGAGACAATTTGAATCGCGATGGAGAGAAATTCAGGAATTGGTAATTTTCCGGATACCTCTTGCCTCTCTGCTGCCAATAAAGCTACATAGTCTTTCAGGGAAATGCCCCCAAAGTCTTCCATAATCAGGGCATAACCATTGCGGTAATTTTCTAGACATAAAGGGCGAACAACTCCTGGCAGATCGAGGTTTTTAGCAATGGTATATTGATTGCGGAACTGTACGAGTTCGTTAAAGTTGGGAAATTCAGATCGCAACAGTTTGATCGCAACGGGATATGAGTCTGATTCTCTAATTCCGCGATAAACCAGGGTACGAGTCCCTGCGTAAATTTGTTCGACAGTTTGATAACCTGGAAGCGTAACCAGAGTGTTGCTCATATCTGCAAACCTTGCCTTAACTACGAGGAATGGGATCAAAGCGGATATAGTTGCCTATCAATTAGAGTTCCCAGCTGGTGGCGGAAACTAACGCAGAAACACAGAAACAAACACAGAAACCCGGTTTCTTAAAGAAACCGGGTTTCTATCAACGCAGAAACCGGGTTTCTAGGAAAAATCGTTGGTTTGGCAATCAGAGATCAACGCAGAAACCCGGTTTCTCGACCAAAGAAACCGGGTTTCTAGGAAAAATCGTTGGTTTGGCAATCAGAGATCAACGCAGAAACCCGGTTTCTCGACCAAAGAAACCGGGTTTCTATCAACCAAATAAACCCGGTTTCTGGACTACAGAGCTATGGGTAGCACAATTGTAAACTGCGTTCCCTCTCCGGGTGCAGACTGGCAAAGTAACTGTCCCCCATGCTGCTCCACTACAATTTGATAACTAATTGATAATCCCAAACCCGTGCCTTTCCCCACAGGTTTAGTCGTAAAAAACGGATCGAAAATTTTATCCACTACCTCTGAACTTATTCCCACGCCATTATCAGCAATATGAATCGCTACTTGATTTCTTTCTCTTAATTCTGTGCAAATCCGAATTGTCGGAACCTGTGTTGAGTCTACTTTACTTCCTACTCCTCGATCCAACGCATCAATGGCATTGCTCAGGATATTCATAAACACTTGATTGACTTCTCCCGCATAACAGTTCACTAAAGGCAATTTGCCATACTCTTTAATGACTTTAATGTCTCCTAACTTTTTATGCAAAATCGTTAAAGTACTGTCCATTCCCTGGTGAATATTGACCGTTTTGCGAGCGGATTCATCTAACCGAGAGAAATTTCGCAAGCTCAGCACCAAATCCCGAAGTCGCTCTGCTCCGCTTTCCATTGAACCAAGGATTTTAGTAAAATCTTTCTTAATAAATTCCAGTTCAATTTCCTCAGCTTTCTCTACTATCTCCGGGATCGGATTGGCATAGTGTTTCTGGTACAGACTCAGTAACTCTAGCAAGTCCTGAGCATAGTCGTTCGCATGTTGTAAATTTCCATAAATAAAGTTAATCGGGTTATTAATTTCGTGTGCCATTCCCCCTACCAGTTGTCCTAAACTGGACATTTTTTCGGTTTGAATTAACCTCAATTGAGTGCAGCGCAGTTCTTCTATGGCGGTTTGCAATTCCTGGGTTCTTTGGGTGACTCGCGTTTCCAGCGTGTTATAGAAACGGGCATTTTCCAAAGAAATAGCTGCTTGAGCAGAAAGCACTCCCAAAACTTTTAACCTGTCCCTGGTAAAAGCTGCTCGCGTTATATTATTTTCTAAGTACAAAATTCCCGTGAGGTTGCCTTGATGAAGGATAGGCGATACGAGAATAGATTTGGGTTGATTCGCTACAATATAAGCGTCGCGGTTGAATTGTTCTACCTCGGTAGCGTCATCTAAGACTAAGGGAGTTTGGGTTCTCGCTACGTAGTTAATTAATGTTCTGGGGATATTGTCGCATTCGCTAATGGGAAGCGACTGCAATACCGTGACTTGTCTTTCCCCGGAAAGCGTTGCTTCTATGACTAATTGATTGTCTGTTTTGGCGATAAAGAATACTTTTTCAGCGCCTGCATTTTCTGCCACTAGGTGCATGAGTTTCTCTAGCAAGCGATCTAGGACAATTTCGCTAGAAAGTGCTTGAGATGCTTTAGCAACTGTTGATATATCTAGGGAAAAAGCATTTCCAACAGTTGTTGAAGTAGTTGTGACTGTAATATCTTTGGATGTTGTTTCTTTTGTGCGAGTTACTAGGTAGGGATAGCGAGATTCTAAGTCTTTAACTTTGGCTAAAGCTCCCCAACGGATATAGTAATAATAGGCTTTTGTCATATATGCCTGAGCAATTATCTCTTTACCTAGAGATTCATAAAATTCTCCAGCTAACTCATAAGCTAAGGCTTCTTCTTGGATGTAACCGTTTTCCGCTGCTGCTTTGATAGCTTGGTCATAGTAATCAATAGCTTCTATTTTATTGCTCAAAACGCGAGCTTTTTCAGCTTCTATTAACTGATACTTATGCTGATAGTTCATGGGAGCATGGTATGCCCATTGCTGCATTTTTTCCTGATTCGCTTGAACCTGCTGTAATATTTGCGTTCGCGCGCCAGTTTCAACGGTGGGATACAAAGCAAGCATAGCCAAAGATTGGTAAAAGTTTAGCGTGCCTACAGTTGCAAACCCCACAGCTGTTTCTACATAGCGTGCTGCTAGCTCAAAATTTTCCACTGACTCGACGTAGTCTTTAAATAAGTAACCAAGGATTCCTTTGGCAAGGTATGCGGAAAATACTGAAGTTAGATTATTAGTTTTTACCAAATAGGGCAGCATTTCTACTTCATCAAAACTCTCACCAATTAAACGATATTTGTCTTCAACTCGCCCCATCAGGTTCAAAACCAGTTGTCTCCATATCTTTGCGTAGTAGAGAGAGTATTCCTGTTTAATTTCTCGCAATAAATTCAGAGAATTGATGAATTGAGCATCTACATGTTCAAGATCTTCTCCTATTAGAACTAGATGAGTACAACGGTCTTTACTACAGATAGCAGCAAATTCTAAATTCCCAGCAATCAACCCAGTTTGAGCTGCATCCATCAGAGGAATTAAAGTTTCTCTGATATGCTCCTTCCAATGTCTGATAACAACGTTAACTGGCGCTTGTACTCTAGATTCTAATTCGATATTGGGAAATTTATCTAATATCCTTTCAGCTAGCTTGCCAAATTGATATCCTCCGTCGAAATCTCCCATAAAACCACTCAGGATCATTCCATAAAAAACGTAGCCTATAGCAGCGAGAGATGAGTTGCCATATTGGATAGAAAGATTGACCATTGTCAATACAATCTGCTGTAAAATATGAGGAGCTGCGATAAAAGCTGGATTAATCATCTGATTTAAGATCCGCAGTGCTGCTAGTTGATACGGATCTTGCATTTCTGGCAGATTGAGCAACTGTTCGATGGTTAGCAGACTTGGTGGTTCTGCATTCAAACTATAACCCAGCATTTGCAAGACTTCCAAACCTGTATCTATGGCTAATTGCATCTGGTTTTGAGCAATATAAAACTGGATTTTTGTTTGATAAACTGGAACTTTTTCGAGTAAATTTTTGGCTTGGGATAAAACTATTGTAGATAACTGGTTGGCTCGGTCAAAGTTGGTATTTAAGTATTCGGCATCTGTGGTTTCTACATAAAGCTCTAAGGTTAGGTCATACTGACAACGCCAACTATCTGGTGCTAGGAGTTCTAAACCCAAATTCAAATATTTAACAGCAGCTTCATAAGCGTTCGAGGCTTTAGCTTTCTTACCAGCAATCGCATTTAGTTGTGCTAGCTGATTTTTTTCTGACTGGCGCTCGATGAATTCAATACCGATATTCAGTTGGTTGACAATATCAAAAATGTTGTCTTCAATTTGATTGGGTTCGGTATTTTTTAGCAGCAGTTGACCTATTTGAAGATGCGCGGCTTTTTTCTGACTATCGGGAATTAAAGAATATGCTGCTTGTTGCACGCGATCGTGCAGGAAGCGATATTCTAATCTGGAGTCATCAAAACTGAAACGCTGGAGTTCTTCCCATCCAAACAATAAGGGGATTTTGTAGTTGTTGCTTAAGGGTAAAATTAGCCCTTGTTGTAAAGCTGACCACAAATCCCTGGCGACTTCAGCTGCGGATTTTTCGCTGGTGGTGGCAAGTACGTCTAATTTGAAGCGATCGCCTATACAAGCTGCCAGTTTCAGTATCTCCTGAGTCCCCTGGGGCAGCTGGCAAATATTGCGAGCTATTAATTCTACCACACTCAAGTCGTTAATGCCAAATGCTTGAATTTTCTTAATATCCCACTCCCAGCAACCTTTAACAAAATCAAAGGTAAGTAAATTCTCCCGCTCCAATGTCTTCAATATCTGCGTCAGGAAAAAGGGATTCCCAGCGGTTTTGTTAAACAAAAGCGAGGCGAGTTCTTGCGTTTTTACTTTGTCGGTTTCGTTAAGGGCGTCATCAATTATTTGATGAACGTGAGTTAAGTTTAACGGTTTCACGACAATGTTATTAACAATTGTCCCGGCTTTTTGAATTTCCTCCACTGTTTGCATCAAGGGATGGGTCGCGTTCACCTCGTTATCCCGGTAAGCTCCAATTAACAGCAAATATTGACTTTCTGGAGCGGTAATCAGCAGTTGCATTAATTTTAAAGAAGCAGCATCTGCCCATTGCAAATCATCTAAAAAGATAACTAGCGGATGCTCTTTTTGGGTGAAAACACCGATAAATTGTGGAAAAACTCGGTTAAAACGATTCTGAGATTCGGTTGCCCCTAGTTGGGGTACTTCTGGTTGCTTGCCGATAATTAGTTCAACTTCAGGAATTACGTCAATAATTACTTGTCCGTTGCTCCCCAATGCGGCTAACAATTTGTCGCGCCATGCTTGTAAAGAAGCTGCATCTTCGGTTAGTAACTGCCCGATTAAAGATTGAAATGCCTGAATTAAAGATGCATAGGGAATGTTGCGCTTGAACTGGTCAAATTTACCGCTGATAAAGTATCCCCGCTGCCGGACAATCGGTTTATGGACTTCATTAACTAGCGATGATTTCCCGATACCCGAATATCCAGAAACCAACATCATTTCGCTTTTGGATTCTATCTCCGCGTCTCCCCGTCCCCGCCTCAGAGCGTCCTCTTCTCCTGCAACGCGCTCAAACGCAGCTAACAGTTCCTCAACTTCCTGTTCCCGTCCGTAAAGTTTTTGGGGAATGAGCAGTTGTGCAGAACAATCTAGCTGTCCGGGAATAAAATTCGTAATCTTGCCGTTAGTTTTGAGTTGAACGAGACAATATTCCAGGTCAGCTAAAAGTCCGGCGGCGCTTTGGTAGCGGTCTTCGGCGTTCTTTGCCATCAGTTTGGCGATTAGGGATGCGATCGCGCACGGCACTTCTGGATTTAATTCCTCAATCGCCACGGGTTGTTTGGCAATATGACAGTGGACTAATTCTAGGAAGTCGTTATTTTTAAAGGGTAATTCTCCCGTCAGCATTTCATAAAAAGTAACGCCCAAAGAATAAAAATCAGTCCGATAATCAACGGCACGATTCATTCTCCCCGTTTGTTCGGGAGACATATAAGCAAGCGTCCCTTCTAACGAATTGGGGTTACTCAGTTGGGGTGTTTCTTTTGATAGGCGGGAAGCAACGCTGAAGTCGGTAATTTTAACAATTCCATTAGCGGTATTAATAATAATATTGGCAGGTTTAATATCTTTGTGAATAATCTGTTGCTGATGCAAGGATGCTAAAGCTTGCACCAGTTGCACGGCAATGCCTAAAAAGGAAATGAGGGAAAGCTTTTCACCTTCTTGCAGTTGTTTGAGCGACTGTCCGCCAAAGTCTTCGCATACCAGTGCGAGACGGTTTTGATAAGTCTCCAGGCGATAGATTTTGACAATGCCTGCTGCCTCTAAATTTTCCGCGATTTTGTATTCGTGCTTGATCCGGGTAATTTGTTCGAGGGTGGGATATTCCTCTTTGAGGATTTTGAGGATAACGGGCTGCCGATCGGGTTGCCAAATTGCGCGACAAATGATATTATTTGCGCCTTCGCGAACAACTTCGGTTAACTCATAGCCGGGAATTCTCAGGGTTTCTAGCATGGTTTGTTGGTCTATTTTTCTAATTGGAGGGCAGGGTATCACATGCTATAGTTCCCCGCTCAATTTTGAAACTCACATCAACAGGAAATCTTGGCAGAGGGGCAGGTGGGCAGGTGTGCAGGTGGGCAGGTGGGCAGGTGTGCAGGTGAGCAGTGGTGCAGGGGGGAATTTGAATGTATTAGGACTTACGCAACTGGCATATTTTTTCTGTAGGGTGCGTGACGCGGCGAGCATATTTGAACGTAGCAATGGGACTTGTAGCGTCACGCACCAACCACCGATTGTGACAGGCAGCTTTAGTCCTGTGTATATAGCGTAGAACTTAGGCGCGACGATGTTAGAAACCGGGTTTCTTTGCGTCATATCCTGTCCCTTCGCATCGGTTGTGTATAGTGGGGTGTTCGACGCTCCGTGCGATCGCGCTTAATACCAAATCCGCGCACCACTTTCCTCGTGATATCATGTCCGGTTGCATCGGCATCCCACGGGGGGGCGGGTTTAACGAGATATGTCGTGGTTCCACCGATTGATTGGTCAAACCCGCCCCTACAAGATCAAAAAATATGCACTACCATTGCTTAAGGACATGATATTACTTGCTCACCTGCACAAGAAGCACCCCTAATCCCTGTTATTCAAATCGCCATATTTTGAACGTTTTGTCGTCGCTGCCGGTGGCTAACATTTTTCCATCGGGACTAAAGGCAATTGACCGCACTTGGGATAAATGTCCAGAGAGGGTGGTTCGCACTTTCCGACTGGGCAGGTGCCAAATTTTGATTGTGTCGTTGCCGCTATCGCTGGCGAGGGTTTGACCATCGGGACTGAAGATAGCACACCAAGTAGAGTCTGAATTTTCTGTCAAGGTGTACTTCAACGTGCCGGTTTCCGGATGCCAAAGTTTGATCGTGTTATCGCCGCTATTGCTGGCGAGGGTTTGACCGTCGGGACTAAAGGTGACTGACCAAACGCCGCCAGAATGTCCTTTGATCGTGTGAAGCAGTTTGCCGGTGCTGACTTGCCAAATTCTAATCGTATTGTCCCAACTGCCGGAGGCGATGCGATCGCCCGATGGACTAAACGCCACCGACTCGACAAAGTCCGAATGTCCGGCGAGGACGTTGAGCAGTTTGCCAGTGCCGGGATGCCACAGGCGAATCGTACCATCCCCGCTGGCGCTGGCAAGCATTTCCCCATCCGGACTAAAGGCGATGGAAAATACCGTCACCGAATGCCCCGTCAACGTGTGAATTAGCTTGCCCGTATCTAACTGCCAAATTTTAATCGTTTTGTCGCCGCTGCCGGAAGCAATTAAAGGCGGCGTTTCCGCACCAGTACTATTGGGGCTAAACGCAATGCAATTCACCGTATCCGAATGCCCTAACAACGTGCGAATCAGCTTTCCCGTATCCGATTGCCAAATTTTGACCGTATTGTCGGCACTCCCGGTGGCTAAAATCCCCCCTGGCCCCCCTGGGGAAGGCAGGATCCCCCCTGGCCCCCCTTGGGAAGGCAGGATCCCCCCTGGCCCCCCTGGGGAAGGCAGGATCCCCCCTGGCCCCCCTGGGGAAGGCAGGATCCCCCCTGGCCCCCCTTGGGAAGGCAGGATCCCCCCTGGCCCCCCTGGGGAAGGCAGGATCCCCCCTGGCCCCCCTTGGGAAGGCAGGATCCCCCCTGGCCCCCCTTGGGAAGGCAGGATCCCCCCTGGCCCCCCTGGGGAAG